>SFLD01000073.1 GCA_004553545.1 Clostridiales bacterium
CTATGCGCCTTCCTCCTCTTCTCCCACAGCTATTTCGGGACTTGGAACGAGGAGATCTCCCGCCACTTCCTGGCAGATTTCGGCGAGGCGGTCACCGCCGCGGAGGGAGCGGATGTGGAGGCGTACTACATCACCCAGAACTCCCAGTATGAGCGCGCTGCCGCTGTCAGCGAGATTTTGACGCTCTACTACCACGATGTGGACGCACGGTGGTACCGGAGCGGAGAGTACCGGGAGCGCTACCACTACGGCGACGAGACGCTCTGGCCCCTGGAGGGGGAGCGGGCCGCCTATGTCGTGAGGGCGGAGAGCGCCCCCCGCTTTGAAGAGGCGGGGTACCGGGTGAAATACTACGGCCGCTTCGCGCTGGCCGTCCCGGCGGCGTAAAAAAGTCCCGCACCGGCGGGACGCCGG
The DNA here is from genome assembly GCA_004553545.1 of Clostridiales bacterium. Lineage (GTDB taxonomy): Bacteria > Bacillota > Clostridia > Oscillospirales > Oscillospiraceae > Oscillibacter. The sequence continues at coordinate 415 of SFLD01000073.1, forward strand.
AGCGGGATGGCGGGAAATGGATCGTTACCGGACGGACTTCCGCAGGGTGCGCCGGGCCTCCAAAAGCGCTTCGGCAAAGGCGTCGATCTCCTGCTCCGTGGTAAAGCGGGAGAGACTCACCCGGATGGCCCCGTCGATGACTCCGGCGGGGAGGCCCATGGCCTCCAGCACATGGCTGCGCCGTCCCCGCTTGCAGGCGGAGCCCTTGGAGACGTAGATCTCCCTGGCCTCCAGATAGTTCATGAGCACCTCGCTGCGGTAGCCGGGCAGGGAGAGGCAGAGCACATGAGGAGCGCCCCCGCCGATGACCACCGCGTCCTCCGCCTCCGAAAGGACGCGATCGATGCAGCGCTGCCGGAGGGCGGCCATGCGCTGCTGGGCCGCGGCGGCCTCCCGCCTGCCCACCTCAGCGGCCGCGCCGAAGGCGGCGATCTGGGGCAGCGCCTCCGTGCCCGAGCGCAGCCCATTCTCCTGTCCGCCCCCGAAGAGGAGGGGGGAGAGACGGACGCCTTTGGCCAGATAGAGCGCGCCCACGCCCTTGGGAGCGTGGATCTTGTGGCCGGACAGGGAGATCAGATCGGCGCCCAGGGAGGGCGCGGTAAAGGGCACCTTCAAAAAGCCCTGTACGGCGTCCGTGTGCAGCAGCGCCCGGCTGCCCGCTTCCTTCATCACCCGGCGCACACCGGGGATGTCCGTAATGGCGCCGGTCTCGTTGTTCACCAGCATCAGCGACACCAGCGCGGTGTCCGGGCGCAGCGCCTCCCGCACGGCCTCCGGGGAGACGGCCCCGTCCGCGCCGGGGGGCAGCAGCGTGACCTCCCAGCCCCGCTGCCGGGCGGCTTCCAGCGTCTTTTTCACAGCGTCGTGCTCTGCATCGGAGGAGAGGATGTGCCTGCCCACCCGCCGCCGGGCCTCGGCCCCCTCCAGAATGGCCCAGTTGTCGCTCTCACTGCCGCCGGAGGTGAACGCCAGCTCCCCGTCCCGGGCGCCCAGGGCGGCCATGATCTGCGCGCGGGCGCGTTCCAGAACGGCTTTGGCCTCCCGGCCCTTTCTGTGGGTGGAGCTGGGGTTGCCGTAGTCCTCCAGCATGACTTTCAAAGCTGCCTCCGCCGCCTCCGGGCAGACGCGGGTGGTGGCTCCGTTATCCAGATAGATCTCCATAATTATCTATTTTCCTTTCCGTTCCCGTCGGAACGGCGGGAAGCGAGGTGCATGATGCGATATATTATAGCCACTTTGGGCTGCAAGGTCAATCAGTATGAGTCCGAGGCCATGGAGCTGATCCTGCGGGCCCGGGGTCACGAAAAGGCCGAAAAGGGCGAGGCGGATGTGATTTTGGTGAACTCCTGCGCGGTGACGGCGGAGGGGGAGAGAAAGGTGCGGCAGTGCGTCCGGCGGCTCCGGAAGGAGAATCCCCGGGCGGTGCTCTGCATCAGCGGCTGCTACGCCCAGATCGACCCCGAGGGGGCGAAGGCGCTGGGGGCGGCGGTGGTCTACGGCACGGCGGACCGCATGGGTTTTCTGGAGGCGGCGGAGGCCGCCGCGGCGGGCGCGGAGCGCACCTTCGTGCCCGACAGCAAGGAACGCCGGCCCTTTGAGCAGCTCCCCGCCGGGGCCTACGCCGGCCATGCCCGGGCCTATCTGAAGATCGAGGATGGCTGCGACAATTTCTGCTCCTACTGCGTCATCCCCTACGCCCGGGGCAGGGTGCGGAGTCTGGGGGTGGAGGAGTGCGCCGCGCAGTGCGCCGCCCTCGCCGCCGCCGGATACCGGGAGATCGTTCTCACGGGCATCGAGATCGCCTCCTATGGGAAGGATCTGGAGGGGGGCGTGACGCTCATCGACGCCTGCGAGGCCATGGCCGCGGCGGCGGGGGAGGCCCGGCTCCATCTGGGCAGTCTCGAGCCCCGGTGCGTCACCGAAGACTTCGCCGCGCGGCTGGAAAAGCTGAATGTCTGCCCCCACTTCCACCTCTCCCTCCAGTCCGGCTGCGACGCCACCCTGAAGCGGATGCACCGCCACTACGACACGGCGCTCTTTTACGGGGCGGTGGAGCGGCTGCGGCGGCATTTTCCCGGCTGCGGCATCACCGCCGACCTCATCTGCGGCTTCCCGGGGGAGACGGAGGAGGAGTTTGCCGAGACGCTCCGCTTTATCGAGCGCTGCGCCTTCTCGGATATGCACATCTTCCCTTACTCCGTCCGCCCGGGTACCCTGGCCGGGCGGATGGAGGGACAGCTCCCCCAGCGGGTGAAGAACGAGCGCAGTGCCCGGGCCATCGCCCTGGCCGGGGACATGACGGAGCGGTACCTCCAAAGCTGCGTGGGCAAGACCCTCTCGGTGCTCTTTGAAACGGAGAAGGAGGGGCGGAGCCTGGGCCACGGGGAGAACTACGCCGAGGTGGCCGTGGAGGGCGAGGGCCTCCGGGGCAGCGTGAGAAAGGTGCGCATCCCCGCCGCGGAGGGCCGGCTGCTGCTGGGCGAGCTGGCGGAATAAGGGGCGCGGGTGCTGTTTGTGCGGAACATTCCTGCGGGAGGGCGGCGATCGCCGGAGAATGGCCGAAAGACGACGGTG
>SFLD01000049.1 GCA_004553545.1 Clostridiales bacterium
GTAGTTGAACGGGACAAACGAAGTTGGGTGTAAATTTCGCACATTGGCTCTATCAGGCTTTACCTGTACCAAATACTGTGACATATCCACTATGAGTTGTTCGCCACTTGCGCCGGGGGTTGCCAAAAACCGCTTCACCAGATAAGTCGCCATCTTGGTGCTGATTTTGTACTCATAAGCGTTATCCGGCTTCTGTTCAAGGACAATGCCGTTGATGATTTTCCAGACAGCGGCGGAAGTGATGAAGTGCCCGTAAATCTCCTGTCGGGAATAGTCCTCTTTCTTGCACTTCATCCGGCTGGCTCCGCAATCGTACTTGATGTGGCGGAAGAAGATTTCCTCCCGCCAACGGAGCCTGTAAAGTTCCATGATTTCTGCGGCGCTGAACTCGTCGCGTGAAAGCGAGGTCAAGAGGGTTTCCAGATCTCCGTTAGGCAGTCTGCCGCGCACCACTCTCAGCCGCATGATATAGGGTAGTGGGTGAGCAAAGCGGGAGACATAGGTACGTGGGCTGTTGACCTTGCCCCGCTTGCTGCCCGTATTCACATAAATGTGTCCCTTTTCCTTGCTCGCTTGCGACTGGCTGTCCGTCAGAACAAACTCAATATCGACATCCAGTTCTTCCATTGGCAAAGCTTGTATGGGCTTTAACGCGCCATTATTCTGCTTTGTGCGAATAACGAAGTCCAGCCCCTTTTGCTGAAAATCTGCAATTAAGGGATAGGAAGAGTAAAGTCTGTCGCATACGAAAATGCAAGGCGGAAAATCGTTCCACGCCACCATAAAGGCCGCATCTGCGTGTTCGTTCTGCTTGCTGATAGGGTGCAGTACCATGTCCACCGTCTGATTAGAAAGCAAGTCTACCATGACCGTGGCTTTATACTGGTTATACCCGCCCTTGGCTGTGTTTGACGCAGGCATGAAAGACGGCGTGCCCTTGTTGAGTGCTGTGTTGAAATTTACGCCGTCTATGCCAATCAGCTTGCGGCCCTTGTAAAGAAAGGCATCATTCCCGTTGTCTGTGTCAGAGAAGCGGCGCAGAACATAGTATAACAGTTCGGAAGGAATGGCGGCGCGGCGCTCAGAGAAGCTGGACGCAGACACTTTTAGGCTGGGGTAATCGTACAGTTCCTTGCGTAAACTGTTTCCGCCCATGAGGCAGAGCAGCTTTATCATGGTCACTTGGTCGAGTTTGCGATTTCGGGAAAACAGATTGGCAGGCTCGTCAGCATCACGCTGCCAGTCTTTGATTGCGGAACGGATAGCATCTTCAAATTCCATCTTAACTTTATCAGCGATATTCATAATCTTTTGCTCCTGTCATGTATTTGCCGGGATTGGACGCAAAAGAAGCGCATGACAACAGCTCCCACCGGCAGGGAAGCCATTGTCATGCGCTCCTAAGACACTCATCCATATGTCGGGACAGCAGCATGAATTGTAAAATGGGTCGGCAATAAGCCAAAATCGTAAAATCTCGTAAAACTCTCAAACTGGGCTACTAAGGCCAAATACAGGTTAGCATAAGCAAATAGTGCTGTCAAAGGAAAGAACAGAATGTTCACTAAAAGTTCACTAACCGAACACCCCGTGAGGGTAAAAATAGCGACAAGAGCGCAAACCGAACAGTTTGCGCTCTTGTCCGAACAGCATTGGACGCCAGTCCCCCCTTTTTTTGATTTCCCCCCTGTGCGCCCGGCCGAGGCTTCCTTGCGCGCCGGGAACTGTCACGGCCCCGCCCGGTGTTTCGGGGCACTGCCTGTGACGCACCCGTAGGGGCCGCTGCCCAGGGCTTCGGTAGACCTTCCGTAGGGGCCGACGACTTGACCGACGCTCCAAATTTCGGGACGGAATTTGGTCGGCGGAGGCCATGCCCTAGGTACGGCGGCCCGTCGCTGGGCACCACCTGTGTTGCTTCCGTAGGGCGGGGTGACCTCACCTCGCCGCACCCGTTTTGCTCCTGTCTCCTGTAGGGGGCGGGCTCCGTCCCGCCCCGCTGGGGGAATGTTCGTTTTCCGTGCCAATTTCCGTTATCTCCGGAACGTTTCCCGCTCCGCGTAGGGGCGGGCCTGTGTGTCCGCCCGGACACGCCTCTTCACGGGACCCGTTCGCGGGCCGACACACAGGTCGGCCCCTACGGATTCGATTGTAATATCCATGGATCCCCGGAAGAAACCGGGCGGGGACGGAGCCCCGCCCCTACCGGTCGATCACGGTGCGCAGCAGGGGCCGATGGGCTTAGGGTTTGGCTCCCGCCTGCGGCGGAAAGGACCGAGACATTTTTCACTGCGGCGTGTACGCGGCGGAGAATCCCTCTTACAGGGCGGCGTGCAAACAGGGTCCGGCCCTGCAGGGGCCGGACCCTGTTTGTGCCCAGGCGCAGTGCAAAGCCCCTCCGGCATTGCCGGAGGGGCTTTGGTCATGGTAGGAACGGGAAGCGTTCGACGGGGCAGGGGACGGTCGAGGGGGGACGGAGTCCCTGCTCGCGATCAGTAGAAGAGGATATCCCCGTACACCGGGAAGGGCCAGGCTTCCTTGGGGAGCAGGGCCTCCAGCTCGTCGGCGGCCTTGCGGGCCTTGGCCATGCCGGGGACCAGGTTTTTGTGGCAGTAGCCCATGGCCTCCGTGGCGTCCGCGGGGATGGCGGCGATGTCCGCCTCCAGCTGCCCACAGGCGGCGTAGAGTTCCTCGGTGAGGGCGGAGACGGCCTTGGCGGTCTCGGTCTCATAGCCGCAGGAGAGGTTCATCTGCTGCTTCTTCCCCATCCGCTCGCAGAGCTCCGCGCCGAAGGCGGAGACGGCGGGCAGGATCTGGCGGCGGATCATGTCCGCCATGGTCTTGGCCTCGATGGAGGTGACGGCCGCGTAGTTCTCGGCGTGGATCTCATAGCGGGCCTGGACCTCGTCGGGGGTGTAGATGCCGTGCTTGACGAAGAGGTCCACGTTCTTCTGGGCGATGTAGGCGGGCAGGGCCTCGGCGGTGGAGGGGAAGTTGCAGAGGCCGCGCTTCTCCGCCTCGGCGATCCAGTCCTCGGTGTAGCCGTTGCCGTTGAAGATGATGCGCTGATGCTCCGTCAGCACCCGGCGGATGAGGGCCGCCAGGTCGGCCTGGAAGTCCTTGCTGCCCTCCAGCTCGTCCGCAAACTGCTCCAGCTCCTCAGCCATGATGGTGTTGAGGGCGATGTTGGGGCCGGAGATGGACTGGGAGGAGCCCAGGGCCCGGAACTCGAACTTGTTGCCGGTGAAGGCCATGGGGGAGGTGCGGTTCCGGTCCGTGTTGTCCTGGGGGATGTTGGGCAGCACGTCCACGCCGATGCGCAGGGTGCGCTTTCCGGCGTCGGTATGGGGGGTGCCGTGGATGATGGAGTCCACCACCGCCTGGAGATCGTCCCCCAGGAAGACGGAGAGGATGGCGGGGGGTGCTTCCTGGGCGCCCAGGCGCAGGTCGTTGCCGGGGAAGGCCACCGTGGCCCGCAGGAAGTCCTGGTACTCGTCCACGCCCTTCAAAAAGGCCGCCAGGAAGAGGAGGAACTGGGCGTTCTGGCTGGGGGTCTTGCCGGGCTTGAAGAGGTTTTTGCCGGAATCCGTCGCGAGAGACCAGTTGTCGTGCTTGCCGGAGCCGTTGACTCCGGCGAAGGGTTTCTCATGCAGGAGGCAGACGAGATCGTGGCGCTCGGCCACCTTCTTCATCATCTCCATGGTGAGCTGGTTCTGGTCGCAGGAGCTGTTGGCGTCGGTATAGACGGGGGCCATCTCGTGCTGGCAGGGGGCCACCTCGTTGTGCTTAGTCTTGGAGAGGACGCCCAGCTTCCAGAGCTCGGTGTCCAGGTCCTTCATGTACTCCGCCACCCGGGGACGGATGGCGCCGTAGTAGTGGTCGTCCAGCGGTCCGGCCCGTGAGGCGCAGGTCCTCCCGCTTCATGTAGTCCTTCCGGTCGATGAGGAAGTACTCCTGCTCGGGGCCCACCTGGGCCGTGACCCGGCGGGTCTCGGTGTCGCCGAAGAGCCGCAGGATGCGCACCGCCTGGCGGCTCACCTCATCCATGGAGCGGAGGAGGGGGGTCTTCTTGTCCAGGGCCTGGCCGGAGTAGGAGCAGAACACCGTGGGGATGCAGAGGGTGGTGTCCTTGATGAAGGCGAAGGCCGTGGGGTCCCAGGCGGTGTAGCCCCGGGCCTCGAAGGTGGCCCGCAGGCCGCCGGAGGGGAAGGAGGAGGCGTCGGACTCGCCGCGTACCAGCTCCTTGCCGGAGAACTCCATCATGATCTTGCCCCGGCCGTCCGGCGCGATGAAGGCGTCGTGCTTCTCGGCGGTGACGCCGGTCATGGGCTGGAACCAGTGGGTGAAGTGGGTGCAGCCCTTCTCCGTGGCCCACTGCTTCATGGCCTCGGCGATCTCGTTGGCGATGGAGAGGTCCAGGGAAGTGCCCTCGGTGATGCAGCGCTTCCAGGCGGCGTAGGACGCGGAGGAGAGACGCTGTCGCATCGTATCCTCGTTGAAGACCAGGCTGCCGAAGAGCTCGGGAAGTTTTTCAGGTGCGCTCATGCGTTGTTTCCTCCTTGTCATAAGTTTGAAATGGGGACATTCCGGCCGGATTTGTGCGCCGGAACGGAAGAAATGCCGGAAAGCAAACCTTTACCCCCATTATGAATGTATGCAGTTTACCACCCCCGGTCCCCGCCGTCAATGGCAGATTGCCTAAAAACAGCAAAAAAATTCCGTGGAATTTCACCAGGTATTTTTTTGCGCCCCAGCGCCCCGCTCCGCCGCCGGGTGTGGTAGAATAGGACGGTATGATTTTTTAGAGGAAGGGTCGGGATCACCTTATGGCAGCCATCGGTTTTGATAATCAGAAATACCTCACCATCCAGTCCCAGCAGATCAAGGAGCGCATCAGCCAGTTCGGCGGCAAGCTCTACCTGGAGTTCGGCGGCAAGCTCTTTGACGACTATCACGCCTCCCGGGTCCTGCCGGGCTTCGAGCCGGACAGCAAGATCCGCATGCTCCAGCAGCTGCGGGAGGACGTGGAGATCGTCATCGCCATCAACGCCTCGGACATCGAGAAGAACAAGATGCGGGGGGACCTCGGCATCCGCTACGATGACGACGTGCTGCGGCTCATCGACATCTTCCGGGGGCTCGGCCTCTACGTCGGCTCCGTGGTGCTGACGCAGTACAGCGGCCAGGGGGCGGCGGACGCCTTCCTGAACCGCCTGAAGACCCTGGGCATCCGCTGCTTCCGGCACTATCCCATCCCCGGCTACCCCTCCAACGTCCCCTTCATCGTCAGCGAGGAGGGCCTGGGCAAGAACGACTACATCGAGACCAGCCACTCCCTCATCGTGGTGACGGCCCCCGGCCCCGGCAGCGGCAAGATGGCCACCTGCCTCTCCCAGCTCTACCACGAGCACAAGCGGGGCATTCAGGCGGGCTACGCCAAGTTTGAGACCTTCCCCATCTGGAACCTGCCCTTAAAGCACCCGGTGAACCTGGCGTACGAGGCCGCCACGGCGGACCTGGACGATGTCAACATGATCGACCCCTTCCACCTGGAGGCCTACGGCAAGACCACCGTCAACTACAACCGGGATGTGGAGATCTTCCCGGTGCTGAATGCCATCTTCCAGCGCATCCAGGGCTCCTCTCCCTATCAGTCCCCCACGGACATGGGCGTCAACATGGCGGGCTACTGCATCGTGAACGACGACGTCTGCTGCGACGCCTCCCGCCAGGAGATCCTGCGGCGCTACTACACCGCCTGCATGGAGCTGGTCCAGGGCAAGGGCAGCGAGGCCACCGTCCGCAAGCTGGAGCTGGTGATGAACCAGGCCGGCGTCACGGCAGAGATCTGCCCCGCCGTGGCGGCCTCCCTGCAGAAGGCCCAGGATACCGGCGCCCCCGCCGGGGCCATGGTCCTGCCGGACGGCCGGGTGGTGACGGGCAAGACCTCCGGCACCCTGGGGGCCGCCTCCGCCCTGCTGCTGAACGCCCTCAAGGCCCTGGGCGGCATCGGGGACCAGTTTGAGCTCATCAGCGCCCAGGTCTTGGAGCCCGTCTGCCGCCTGAAGACGGAGTACCTCAAGCACAAGAACCCCCGCCTCCACACGGACGAGGTCCTGCTGGCCCTGGCCATCTCCGCCCTGACGAATCCCCTGGCGGAGCTGGCCCAGCAGCAGCTCCCCAAGCTCCGGGGCTGCGACGCCCACTTCACCGTCATCCTCAACGAGGAGGACCTGGCGCTCCTGAAGCGCCTGGGCATCCGGGCCACCTGCGAGCCGAGATACGAGAATAAGTGCCTCTACCACAAGTGAGGCCCGCGCAGCGCCCGCCCTTCTGCGGGCGCTGCTTTTTTTGAAAAATATCCGTGGGTTTTTGCGGGGCGAAGGGTATCTTAGGGTGAAATGACGACACGGGGAAGGGGGGAGCCGGATTTGGAAGATCGGGAGATCCTGCAGCGGCTGCGGACCGGGGACGCCGCCGGGATGGAGGCCCTGCTGGGGCAGTACGGCGCGCTGCTGCGCTACGTGGTGAAGCCCATCCTGCCCCGGGAGGAGGACCGGGAGGACTGCCTCTCGGAGATCAGCCTCCGGATCTGGGAGCGGGTCGGCAGCTTCACGGAGGACCGTGGGACCCTTGCCGCCTGGCTCACGGCCATCGCCCGGAACATGGCGCTGAACCACGCCCGGCGGGAGGGCCTGCGGGCGTCGGAGGAGCTGAGCCATCAGGCGGCGGCCCCCGGCCCCTCGCCGGAGGAAGCGGTCCTCCGCCGGGAGCGGCAGGAGACCCTGCGCCGGGCCCTGGAGGCCCTGGACCAGAGGGACCGGCTCCTCTTCTACCGGAAGTACTACCGCGCAGATCGCCCGGGAGCTGGGTCTCACGGAGCGGGCGGTGGAGGGGCGGCTCTATCGGATCAAGGCACGGCTGCGGCAGCGGATGGGAGGTGAGCGCCCGTGAGCGAGAAGTTCTACCCACCGGAGGACCGGGACCCCACCGCCTTCCAGGCCCCGGCCCCGGAGGCCCCTTCGGAGGATTTTGACGCCCTCCTGCGCTCCGCCCTGCCGGAGCTGCCGCCCCAGGACGTGGTCCGGGAGGTGACCCCTCTCGGCGGGACGGTGAAGCTCATCACCTGGGGCCTGACACTTTGCAGCGTGACGCTGAACATCGGCTCCCTGCTGCCCCTTCTCATGCGGGTCTCCGGCACCCTCCTCTGCCTCATCGGCTTCCGCCGTCTCCGGCGGGAGAACGGCTGGTTCCGGGCCTGCTATGGCCTTGCCGTCCTGCGCCTGGCGCTGGACTGGGCCGGGGAGCTGCGGCAGACCACCCTCCTCCGCCCCCCGGAGGCGCTGGAGACGGCCGTCCTGGCCGTCAGCGTCCTGGCCCTGCTGGCCCTGTCCTTCTGCCTCTGGCGGGGACTCCTGACCGCCCGGCGGAAGGCCGGGCAGCCCCCCAGGGCCACTGCCGCGGGAGCCCTCTGCCTCTGGTACGCCGTCCTCTTCGGGGTGCTTTTCCTGGCAGGCGGCACCGTCACCGGCTGGTTCATCTGGCTCCCGCTGCTCCTCTATCTGGTCCTTCTCTGGCGGCTCTTCCGCCTGGGCCGGGAGATGGAGGACTCCCGCTACGTCCTGGACCCGGCTCCCGTCCGCCTGACGGACGGCAAGCTGGCCCTCCTGCTGCTGACCGCCGCCGCCGTCCTGGCCCTCTGCGGCTACACCTTTTTCACCCGCCTCCCCATGGACTGGCAGCCCGACGCCCCTGTCTCCCAGGAGGCGGAGGCCATCCGGCAGGAGCTCCGGGACCTGAACTTCCTGGAGGAAGTCCTTCGGGACCTCAGTGAGGAGGACCTCCTGGCATGCCAAGGCGCCACCCGGGTCATCGTCCAGCAGAAGCTGGAGGACCTGGACGGCGACGCCCTGGGGGTGGACCGCTACACCGGCGACTGGCGGACCATCGCGGAGGACTGGGGCAAGGGCCGCTACGACCTGCTCTCCACCGGCGTCGCGGTGCAGCTCCCGGCGGAGGACGGGGAGCTCCGCTGGCGGCTCTTCCACCACTTCCTCTGGGTGGAGCCCCGGCGCCACCCCAGCGCCGACTGCCTCCGGCTGATGCCGGTGGAGCGGGAGAACAGCGACGGCGCCGCCTGGCGCCAGGACAGCGACTGCACTGGCCGCCTCCTCTATGAGGAGGACGGCGTCACCCTGACGGCCCCCTACGCCGTGCTGGAGCGGGAGAGCTGGCAGGAGGAGAACGCCTTCGGCTGGACCAGCAGCTCCACGGACCACTTCGCTGAGTTCTCCCTGCCGGACATGGCGGAGAATGCCCGTGGCTACCTTACCCACAGCATCCGGGGCCCGGCGGAGCTGGAGACCTACGTGGTGGACTCCTGGTTCTACTACTACGGCGTCAAAAACTGGCCCTTCTTCCCGGCGGCCACAAGCCGGGAGAGCTGGCGGCAAGACAGCTGGAACGCCAGGGACCATTACTACAATATGCAGGATATGCTGCAGTTCTGGGGCGTCTACCAGACCCCCGACGGCCGGGACGACTCCCCGATCCACGACCCCTACCACAGCCGGGACGACTGGAACTGACCAAAGGCCCCCCACATCCGTGGGGGGCCTTTTTCCGGAAAGAGCGCGAAGCCACCCTACGCGGTGGGAACTGTCGGAGGCCGTGCTCTGGGTGCGGCGCCCCCCGTCTGGCATCACGATAGACCGGTAGGGGCGGGGCTCTGTCCCCGCCCGTTGTTTTGGGGTTGATGGATGTTTTGTAGGGGCCGACCTGTGTGTCGGCCCGGACACGGTTCTTCGCGGCACCCGTTCACAGGCAGACACATAGGTCCGTCCCTACGCGGGGCGGGGAGGCGTTCGGGAACCAACGAGAATTGGCGCGGAACAGGGGCCTCGCGGGGCGGGACGGAGCCCGCCCCCTACAGGGAAAAGCAGATCGATGGGGAGTGGATGGGCCTGATCCAATATAACCAGCGGGAAATGACGGAACCATCATACGACCTGTGGCCGGGGGAAAGCGCGGAATATGAAACGGAATGGGGCGACCTGGAGGAAGGCGAGTATCGCTATGTGGTCCCGTTCACCGTGATTGAGGACGAAGACGAGGCCCCCGGACAGCGTTACTGTACCGTGGCACGGTTTACGATCTAATGAGCGGTCATAGCGGCAAGCAGATCATGGCGAAGGCCAGCCGACGCCCCCCGATATCACGATAGACCGGTAGGGGCGGGGCTCTGTCCCCGCCCGTTGTTTTGGGGTCGATGGACATTTTGTAGGGGCCGACCTATGTGTCGGCCCGTGCGCGGGTCCCGCGCAAAGGCGTGTCCGGGCGGACACATAGGTCCGCCCCTACGCGGTTACAGGAAGCGTTCCAGAACTAACGAAAATTGGCGCGGAACAGGGGCTTTGCGGGGCGGGGCGGAGCCCGCCCCCTACAGGCGCAACGCAAGTGGTGCGCAGCACCAGGCCGATGTGGGCATCGGCCCCTACGGGACGAAACGGAAGCCTGTTGCGACTGCCCAGGGCAGCGCTCTGAGCGCGGAAAGAGAAGCTGGTCAAATTCAGGTTTTGCCCGACGACTGAGTTGTGCAGCACGGGGTACGGGGTTCGGAGGTTTGATAGGCACCCCACCCGTGCTCACGTAGAAGCTGCGTCCACTGAGCAGAACGGTTTAGCGCCGCGTCCCGCTGCGCGGCAGGGCGCGTCCCGCGCCCGTAACTGCGCAGCGAAAAGCGTTTTTTCTTTTGACGGCTCCACCCCCATTTTCTTTTTGGCGCGCCAAAAAGAAAATGGGGGTGGAAAGCCATCGATCTTCATCGATACCCCCGGCCGGTCGGTCGGGCCGCCGAGGTCGTCGGCCCCTACAGGTGCAACGAGAGGAGTGCTCAGCCGCGGCACGCCGTACCTAGGGCATGGCCTCCGCCGACCAAATTCCGTCCCGAAATTTGGGGCGTCGGTCAAGTCATCATGCCCTACGGGAGGCCCCCGGGCGGGGACAAAAGGAAGCGGCCCCCGCTTGGCGGGGGCCGCTTCCTTTTTTCTCAGATGAGGTTATTCTCCGTCTCAGAATCAAAAAGCTGAACAAGCTTGGGATCAAAGCTGAACTTCAGCGTGGACCCTCTGGGGTAGGCCCCGGTGTCGATGCAGGCGGTGGGCACCACAGCCACCACCTCCTGCCCGCCTGCCAGCAGGTGCAGGTGCAGCTCGCTGCCCATCAGCTCGCTGACGTCCACCTTGGCGTCGGCCCCGGTCTCATAGCCCACGGTGACGTGGACGGGCCGGACACCGGCGGTGACGGTCATGCTGCCGACGCCCGCGGCCTTGAGAGCCTCGTTCTGCCCGTCAGTCAGGGGCAGGGCATGACCCAGGATCTCCACGCTATACTTCCCGCCGTCCTCCGTCAGCTTGGCGCCGGGGAAGAAGTTCATCTGGGGCGTGCCGATGAAGCCCGCCACAAAGAGATTCGCCGGGTGGTTGAAGACCTCCTGGGGGGTGCCGGTCTGCTGGATGACGCCGTCCTTCATGATGACGATGCGGTCGCCCAGGGTCATGGCCTCCACCTGGTCGTGGGTGACGTAGACGAAGGTGGTGTCGATCTTCTCCCGGAGTTTGATGATCTCCGAGCGCATCTGGTTGCGGAGCTTGGCGTCCAGGTTGGAGAGGGGCTCATCCATCAGGAAGACCTTGGGGTTCCGGACGATGGCCCGGCCGATGGCCACCCGCTGGCGCTGGCCGCCGGAGAGGGCCTTTGGCCGCCGGTCCAGGTACTGGGTGATGTCCAGGATCTCCGCGGCCTCCCGCACCTTGCGGTCGATCTCCTCCTTGGGGGCCTTCTTCAGCTTCAGGGAGAAGGCCATGTTCTCATAGACGGTCATGTGGGGGTAGAGGGCGTAGTTCTGGAAGACCATGGCGATGTCTCGGTCCTTGGGGGGCACGTCGTTCATCACCTTGCCGTCGATGGTCAGCTCGCCGCCGCTGATCTCCTCCAGTCCCGCGATCATCCGCAGGGTGGTGGACTTGCCGCAGCCGGAGGGACCCACGAGAACGATGAACTCCCGGTCCGCGATCTCCAGGTTGAAGTCGTCCACTGCCAGGACGCCCTCCTCCGTGACCTTCAGCCGCTGCGCGGGGGCTTCCTCGCCCTTCTTTTTCTTCTTTTTCTCGGTGTTGGGATAGACCTTCTTGATGTGCTTCAGGGATACTGCTGCCATGTGCGCTGCTCTGACGGCCCCGCCTCCGCGCGGGCCGCCTTACGGCCGGGCAACGCCCGCGCCGCTTTCACGGCAGGTCTCCACACTGCCGCGCCGTTGAGCCAACGGGGGTACCCATCCTTTCTTTCCCGCTCCGGCGCGATCAAGTGGAGTCGCGGCGGAGGGGCGGAATATCCCGGCGGAGCCGGGAAACGGGCAAACGTTTGCCCACAAATATTCTAGCATGGCGGCAAGGAACTGTAAAGCCGCCGGAAAGTAGAAGTTTTTCGGGACTTTTTGGGAGTTTTACCGGAGTTTATTCATTCGTCAGGATGATATCGTCTGCGATGAACCAGGTTCCGGATTCCGCAGCACAGAAATGAACGGTGAGAAATTGTACGTCGGTGATATCGATCTCAAAATCGACGGCAGTTGTTGTACGATCTCCCCTGGGGGTAATGGCCAGGAGATCATCTCCATCATAGAATTCCAGCCATCCGGAACCAACGGATGCATTGAGATCGTACAGATTTCCACGAGCCATCGTATACTTTCCATTCAGCTCATAGCGTATCCAGGCTTCCTGATCTGTGCCGCAGATCTGATAACAGTCTTCATGCTTCCAGCCGTCCACATCGGTGGCTTCAGAAGCGTAAGAGAACTTGTTCAATACCCCATCAATGGCATTTTTGTTGCTATAGACAGGCAGATCAAAGAGATTGACGGAGCGTTTTCTGGTCAGATCGGGTTTGCTTGTTTGGCTGGAGGCGCCTGCCGTATGATCCATGGGGATGGTTTCACGGTAAGTGCTGCCGCACTCGGAGCAGGTGAATTCCTGATATCCGTTGGAGGAGCTGGTTGCTGCTGTATAACCCGAAAGATAGTAGTGGTGGTCACAAACCTTTTCGGTTTTTGCCCCGCACCCATAAAGGGAGAACTGCTGCCAGCATGGCACAAAGGAGCAGGGGGCTGGGCCAGCGGGGGAAACGGGTGTGGCGTTTTATAGCGATACCTCTCATCTCTTAATTTTGGGAATGGGTCCCTTCCTTTTAATATAACCCGTATATGGGCAATAGTCAATAAAAGGATATGCTAATACGATGATGCCAGACCCTGGGGAGGGATGCATGTGATCGTATATGACAAGCTGTGGGAGACCATGAGAAAGCGGGGCATCTCGCAGTACAAGCTGATGAAGGACTACCACGTCAGCAGCGGCCAGCTGGACCGGCTCCGGAAGAACGAAAATATCAGCACCTACACCATCGACCAGCTCTGCAGCATCCTGCACTGCCGCATCGAGGACATCGCGGAATACCGGGAACAGAAAACCCCGCCGGACGCCTGAGCGCCCGGCGGGGTCTCGCCTTCCATTTTACCTTTCCGCATGGGATTCCCGGGGTGCCCGGAACAGCACCAGCGCCAGCGCCAGGAAGAGCGCCGTCCCCAGGGCGATCTGAAGGGGGTAGCGGGGCAGGCGCTCCGCCGGCAGCAGCATGGGCAGGATGGCCAGGGCCCCCGCCGGGGGCACGTACATCCCCAGGGAGCGGAGGATGGCGATCATGGCTGCTGCCGCCAGCAGCGCTGCCAGGGTCAGGGGCAGGCCCAGAGCCCCCTGGAGGAGAAGGCGGCTCGCCGTCCCCGCCAGGGCGCAGAGAAAGATGGCCGCCCCCGCCCGGAAGGGCCGCTTCCGGGCCGCCGCCGTGGGGGAGGAGAACTCCGTGAAGGCCACCAGCAGCGGCGGCGCCACGGCGAAGCGGCAGTCCAGCGCCAGCGCTGCCCAGATCACCGGGGCCGCCAGCGCCAGCCGGAGCCCGGCGGCCCGCCAGTCCTCCGCCGTGGGGCGGACGGGGGAGAAGCGGAGCTCCTCCCGGAGCCCCAGCCGCTCCAGCCCCCAGTGGCAGAGGAGGATGAGGCCCGTCAGCAGAAAGGCCGCGGCGGGGTAGACCCAGCTCTCCGTCCCCAGCAGCACCGGCAGGGCGATGGCGGAGATCATGGGTGCGAAGCGGGTGCCGGAGAGCAGGAAGACGACCTGCGCCAGGCCGTAGGCCAGGGTCAGCCGTCCCCAGACCGGCAGCGGAACGAAACGGACCAGCAGCACGCCCAGAACGGCGCAGAGGGTCACCGTCACCAGCATCCGGACCCGGTCCGTCCGCCAGGCCAGCCTCGGCGAGAGAAAGGCCCCCACCGCGATGGCCGTGATCTCCGGGAAGATGATCTCACTCTGGCCGGTAAGCTCCGCTGCGCCCACCATCGCCGCCACGATGGCCAGGACCAAACCATCCGAGAGCAGCTGTTTTCTCATGGGCCCCCTCCTGTTCAGAAAAGTGGGATAAAAAAGCTCCGCCCTGCGAAGCAGGACGGAGCTTGGTGCGCGAGGCGGGACTTGAACCCGCACGTCCGTAAGGGACACTAGAACCTGAATGCCCATTCAGGAACGGCACCAAGAAGAATCAAACGTCCTGCAATACCCTGGAATGTCTTGTGATCTCAACGATTTCCGGCGTTTCCGTCCTGGAAGCTGTCGGAAGCCCTGAAATCACAAAAATCGTAAAATCCGCTCAAGTGGTAGAAAAGTGGTAGAAATCAGACCTGCCGTTATCGTTTGGAATCGTGGCACCGTGCCGAAAAGAAACCGGCACGGTGCCGCTCTTTTCGGAGCGGTCCCGTTCGGAGCGGAAGCCCCCGCAAGGAGATGCGAGAGGGCGCCGTGCTTCGCACCGGCTGCGACGCCAGGAGCAACGGGGCGAAGCTCGCCCCGGCTCGCATCCTCCCGGCAGGTCCGGCGAGCCTCGCAGAGACCCCCGTCCCGCCCGGCAGAGACTCCCGCAAGCGGAAGGGTATCGAGCGCAGCAATCGCCCGGCCTTGCGGAATGGCCACTTTCCCAAACCGGAAAACGGTAGCAGCAGACGCACCAGGCAGCGGTCGGAGTAACTCCAAAGTACTCCTTGACATCGTGTGTCCTCTGATGTATTCTAGTGGCGAAGGAGGTGAGAGATATGCCATCCGATAAGAAGCGCATCAACCTGACGATACCGGACAACATCTATCAGCAGTTGCAGACCTTCAAGGCTGACAACGGTATCACCAATGATGCCACCGCTTGCCTTCAGCTCATTGTCCAGCAGCTCAAAGCTCAGGAGAACGAAAAGCTCATCCGCAGGCTCATCAACGGAACATCCATTGAGCAGCTGCGCCAGCTCAACAGCGAGGGAATCGCCCTCTTGGAGCAGGAGCGGAAAAAGCTGACCTGAGCGGTTGCCCAGCGCCCTGCGCTGCGGAGGCGTTCGCCCCGCAAAGCGGGGCCGCACAGGGGCTAGTATTACCCCCTGTGCAACGAAGTGTACTGAGTACACTTTGTTCCCATCCCTATCCACTCATGAATCATCTGAAATGTATTGAGTGAGTTGCCCCCTCGATAAGTGTAAGTGTTTGATTTGGGGAATTTGTTATGTGAAAGAAAGGAGATGATTCGACAGACACGAAAGGAGTTTCTATGCCCAGAGGCAAATCCAGTCGCAAGTATCAGCTCACCATCAACAACCCGTTGGAACACGGTTGGACGCACGAGAGAATCAAGGAGAACATCCGGGACTTCTCCGGCTGCGTCTATTGGTGTCTCTGCGACGAGGTAGGAGAGAACGGGACCCTCCATACTCACGTTTACATGGCTTTCCGGAGCGAGGCGGAGTTTTCCCAGGTGAAGCGGCATTTCTATGAGGCGCACATTGAGGCGTGCCGTGGCACCCACCGGGAGAACCGGGACTACATCCGCAAGGAAGGCAAGTACCGGGACACGGACAAGGCGGAGACCAACCGCCCGGAGACATTTGAGGAATCCGGAGAGCTGCCTCCGGAATCGGACCGACGCACAAAGCAGTCCGAGGCGATCCTCGCCATGGTCCAGGACGGTGCCAGCAACGCCGAGATCCTGCGGACCTATCCCTCCGCCATGAACCACCTGCCCCGGATTGACCAGGCCCGGCAGACCTTGCTGGAGGAGCGGTATCGCAGCGAGTTCCGCAAGCAGGAAGTGACCTATCTCCACGGCAAGACCGGCGTCGGAAAGACCCGTGGCATCCTGGAGAAGCACGGCTATGAGAACGTATACCGTGTGACCAACTACCAACACCCCTTTGATGGCTACAAGGGGGAGCCGGTGATTGTCTTCGATGAGTTCCGCAGCAGTCTGCCCCTCGGTGATATGCTCAACTACCTGGACGGCTATCCTTTGATGCTGCCCAGCCGCTACGCCGACAAGGTGGCTTGCTATACGGAGGTCTATCTCGTCAGCAATATCCCGTTGGAGAAGCAGTATCCCAATGTGCAGCAGGAGGAACCGGAGAGCTGGAACGCCTTCAAGCGCCGCATCCATCACTGCTATGAGCTGCTGTCCGAGGAGGATATCCAGCGCATCTTCTCCGAGGAGGTGGCCGGATGCTGAATCACTATCCCGACGTTCTCACCGTGGAGCAAGCGGCTCATATCCTCTGCGTCAGCGAGAAATCCCTCTACCGGCTCCTGCGTGACGGCACCATCGGCTGCAAGCGCATTGGCCGGAAATACCTCATTCCCAAGCTCTGCGTGGCGGACTACCTTTGTTCCGCCCGCTACGCCGCCAAACGATGACAGCAGGTCACTGTCTGAAAGGAGTTCAGCATGACAGGAATCCTGCAAGTCAAAAACGGAAAGTACTATATCGTCCTCAGCTATTACGAAAACGGAAAGCGTCAGCGCCGCTGGATAGCCACCGGCCTCCCGGAGAAGAACAACAAGCGCAAGGCAAACCAGATGCTCCAGGAGGTCCTGGCGAAGGAGGCCCAGCAGGACCCGCCTCCCCGGTCCGACATGACGGTGGCGGACTGCGTGCGGCACTGGTTGGCCCAGGTCGGCCGCCGCATCGACGAGACCACCCTCCAGAGCTACCAGCTCACTGCCGAGACCCACATCCTCCCGGATTTTGAGGAAAACGGCATGACCCTGCGGAACTGCACCGTGAAGGCGCTGCAAGCCTATTTCGACGAGAAGCATCTGCACGGAAGGCGGGACGGCAAGGGAGGTCTCTCCCCCGCAACACTGCGGCACCTGCGGAACGTCATCAGTCAATCCCTGGACCTGGCCGTGAAGGAAGGGCTGCTGCCCTCCAACCCCTGCCGCCTGGTGGAGCTGCCCCGGAAAGAGAAGTACGAGGCCAGCTTTTACAGTGTGGAGCAGCTCCAGCGGCTTTTCAAGGCCCTGGAGGGAGACCCTCTCCAACCCCTGGTGAAAATCGCCGCCCTCTACGGACTGCGCCGCAGTGAGCTACTGGGCCTGAAATGGGACAGCATCGACTTTGACAACCAGCGCCTCACCATCCGGCATACGGTGTGCCGCATCAAGACGGTGACAGAGAAGGACAAGACCAAGAACAAGAGCAGTCACCGCAGCTTCCCCCTCCTCCCGGAGGCCAGGGAGATATTCCTGGAAGCCAAGGCCCAGGAGGCAGAAAACCGGCGGCTGCTGGGAAAGGGCTACCAATCCAATGACTACGTTTTCAAGTGGCCGGATGGGCACCCGTTCCTGCCGGACTATGTGTCCGCCCGGTTCTCGGACCTTCTTCGGAAAAGCGGTCTGCCCCGCATCCGGCTCCACGACCTGCGGCATACCTGCGCCAGCCTCCTGCTGAATCAGGGCTTCACCCTGAAAGACGTGCAGGACTGGATGGGTCATTCGGATATCGGCACCACCGCCAATATCTACGGCCATCTGGACGCCGCCCGCAAGCAGAGCATGGCGGACAGGCTCTCCTCCTGCCTCTCCGGGCAGAATCCGGAGGATGGTAGAAAAACGGTAGAAACAGCCGAAAAATCAGCCCCTGCCGCTGGATGACGTTTTTCCTCAAAAAGTTGTCGTTCAAAGCAAAATCGGCATGAAACACAACGTTTCATGCCGATGATGTTTGGTGCGCGAGGCGGGACTTGAACCCGCACGTCCGTAAGGGACACTAGAACCTGAATCTAGCGAGTCTGCCAATTCCACCCCGAAGGAGAACGAAGGCTCATGGTTGCGGGAGGAGGACTTGAACCTCCGACCTCCGGGTTATGAGCCCGACGAGCTACCAACTGCTCTACCCCGCGATATCATGGTGCCGGTGACCGGACTCGAACCGGTACGGTATTTCTACCAAGGGATTTTAAGTCCCGCGCGTCTACCAATTTCGCCACACCGACAGATCACCAGCAACACGTAGGATACCACGATCCCGTCCCAATGTCAAGGGGTGGGACGGAAAAATTTCAGAATGAGCCTACGGAGAGAAAATTTTTGGCCTTCCTGCACGCTTTCGTGCAATTTTTCCCGGGCTGACGCATAGGATGGTGAAGTTCTTTCAAAACGCAAAGGAGGAGAAAACGATGCTGTGGGATGGAACGCATGACCTGGATGACCTGATCTTCCCGGAGGAGTGGATCATCAGCGAACGCTGATGGCGCCAAAAGGCACAGACAGGGTCCGGCCCCTTGGGGCCGGACCCTGTTTTACATTGCTTTGGGAGAGGAATCTGCGTCCGGCTTTACGTCATGGCCTGGAGGACGGAGAGGAGGATGGAGAGGTACTTGCTCTCCGGGGCGTCGGCGCGGCTGGTGATGACCACCGGGGCGGAGGCCCCGCAGATGGTGGAGGCCACCGGCAGCCCCGCGATGCAGGTGATGCTCTTATAGAGCACGTTGCCGCTGCAGAGGTCCGGCAGGAGCAGCACATCCGCCTGCCCGGCCACCGGGCCGGTGATGCCCTTGTGCTCCGCGTGGGCGCGGGAGATGGCCCCGTCCAGGGCCAGGGGACCCTGGATGACGCAGTTCCCCACGGTCTCCCGCTCGAGCTCCGCCGCGTCCACGGTACTGACGATCTTAGAAGAGACGTTCTCCACGGCGGAGAGCACCGCCACCTTTGGCTGCTCCATGCCGAGAGCCGCCGTCACCGGCAGCACGTTTTCCAGGATGCGGCGCTTGGCGGCGAGATCCGGGGCAATGTTCACGGCGCAGTCCGTGAAGACCACCAGCCGCCCCTCGTGGGGAAAGACCGCCGCCTGGCTGATGAGCCCGCCGGGGGGCACGAGACCGTTCTCATGACTCAAGATCGCCCGGACAAAGGTGGCCGTGGGCAGGATGCCCTTCATCATCACGTCCGCCTCGCCGCGGTGGATGAGCTTCGTGGCCAGGGCCGCGCAGGCGGCCTCGTCGGGGCAGTCCAGGAGGGTGTAGTCCTCCGCCTTCTCGCCCATTTCCGCCAGGAGGGAGCGAATCTCCCCTTCCTTCCCGATGAGCACCCCCTGGGCGATGCCCTTGCGCTGGGCTTCCACCAGGGCGCTGAGGGCGGGCTCATCCTGGGCGGCGGCCAGGGCGATGCGCACCCGGGTCCGCCGGTTCCGCAGAACGAATTCCTCGATTTCCTCAAAAGACCGGAACATGGACCTTCCCCTCCCTGAAATTCTTGATCTGGATTTTCCCCGTGAGGCCCCGGTAGGCGTTGAGGCAGAGGGACTCCATCTCCCGTTCCCCGGGCTGGACGGCCACCGGAGCAAGGAAGCCCACCCGGTCCCGGATGAGGTCCACGATGTACTGGGAGTTGGCCATGCCGCCGATGAGGAGGATGGCGTCCACCTGGCCCTTCAGCACCGTGGCGAAGGCCCCGATGTCCTTTGCGATCTGGTAGCACATGGCTTCCAGCACCTCGGTGTACTTCTGGTCCCCGGCCAGGGCCTTTTTCTCAATGGAGATCACGTCCATCTCCCCGAGATAGCCCATGAGCCCCGCCTGGCCGTTGACCTTGCGGATCATGGCCTCGTGGTCGTACTTGCCGGAAAAGCACAGGTCCACCAGGGGCCCCACCGGCACGCCGTTGCAGCGGTTGTTGCTGAAGGCCCCGTCCCCGGTGATGCCATTCTGGGCGTCCACCATCTTGCCCTTCCGGTGGGCGGTGACGGTGATGCCGCCGCCGAGCGTCACCACCAGGAGATTCAGGTCCTCGTAGTTCCTGCCAATGCTCTCAGCGTAGGCCCGGGCCATAGCCCGGTTGTTGAGGGCCTGATAGGCCGGCACCCGGGGCACATCCGGGAGGCCGGAGTAGAAGGCCAGGGGGTCGAACTCGCAGGTCCCCGGCATGTCCACCGTCAGGGCAGCGGCCTTGGTGCCCGCCGTCATGTCATAGGCGATCTGGCAACCGAGAGAGCAGGGGTGGATGCCGTACTTCCCCGTCCGAATTTCCGCCAGCATATCCTCGTCGATGCGGTAGGTGCCGCCCTCCACCGGCGCGGTGGGGCCGCCCCGGGAGACGATGGCGTCCAGCTCCGAAACGGCGATGCCGTGCTGGGCCAGGAAATTCTCGATGTCCCGGCGGCGGAAGCCGTACTGGGCAAAGATGCCGTCGGCGTGCTGCAGGTCCTCCAGAGAGTGGGCGATGGTCTGCTTCAGGCGGCAGGTCTCGTCCTCATAGTAGGCGATCTTGGTGGAGGTGGACCCAAGATTGATGGCGAAAATTTTCAACGGCGTCAGGCTCCTTCCCGGCCCGGAGCGGGCGGCTTGTATGATGTATTCTAAGTTGTATTATAACTCAAATTTCCCCCGGGCGCAAGGGCTCCGGGGGAAATTTCGCGGAAAAACCCTCAGACCAGGGCCAGACCGTTCTCCGTCAGTTCCAGGGACTTGCCGTAGAAGACGGTGAGGGCACGCACCATGGAGGAGGTATCCTCCGCCCCGGCGGTCTCCCAGGCGGAGTGCATGGCCAGCTGGGGCAGGCCGATGTCCACGGTGTTGAGGGACACCTGGGTGTTGGCGATGTTGCCGAGGGTGGAGCCGCCGGCCATGTCCGCCCGGTTGGCGTAGCGCTGGAAGGGGACTCCCGCCTCCTCGCAAAGGAGCTGGAGGAGGGCGGCGGAGACGCCGTCGGAGGTATAGTGCTGGGCGGCGTTGTACTTGATGACCACGCCGCCGTTGAGCTTCACGCCGTGGTTGGGGTCGGAGAGCTCCGGGTGGTTGGGATGGACGGCATGGGCGTTGTCGCAGGAGAGGAGGAAGCTGCGGGCCACCTTCTGGCGGTACTTCTCCCCCTGGCCCAGGGTCTCGCAGACCCTCTCCAGGGTGTCCCGCAGGAAGGTGGACGCCGCGCCCTGCTTGGTCTGGCTGCCGACTTCCTCGTTGTCAAAGAGGCAGTAGACGGGGATGGCCCCGCTCTCCCCGGCGGCCAGGAACGCCGTGAGACCGGAGAAGGCGCACTGCAGGTCGTCGAGACGGGGGGCGGAGAGCAGCCCGTTCCACTCCACGCCCTCCTGGGGGTTGTAGAGGGCCAGGTCCGTCGCCAGGATGTCCTCCTCCCGGCAGGCGAGAGCCATGGCGAGGGTGGGGCGGAAGAAGCCCTTCTCCTCCCCGCTCCCCCAGAGGGGCAGCAGGTCCACGGCGGGATTCCAGCTGTAGCCGTCGTTGGCCTTCCGGTTCATGTGGATGGCCACGTTGGGGATCACGGCGCACGCGCCCCCCAGGTCCAGCAGGCGGCTCTCGATGCCGGAGCCCTTGCGCAGCAGCACCCGGCCCGCGATGCCCAGGGGCCGGTCCATCCAGGTGCTCATCAGCATCCCGCCGTACTTCTCCACGGCCAGCCGCCGGCAGCCGCTGCCGGTGAGCTCGGCGTTCTCCTTGATCTTGAAGGTGGGGCTGTCGCAGTGGGAGGCCGTCATCAGGAAGCCGGAGAAGTCCCGCCTCGCCCGGAAGGCGATGAGGGACGAGCCGTTCCGGGTCACGTAGTAGCCCTGCCCGGGGGTCAGGTCCCAGTCCTCCCCTTCGCTGAGGGGCAGGAACCCGGCGGCGCGGAGGGTCTCGGCGCTGTGGGCCACGGCGTGGTAGGGCGAGGGGCTGGCGGCGATATAGTCAAAGAGCTTTCGGTTCATGGTGGGACCTCCTGTTTTTCGCCCGGGGGGCTGATTTTGGGGAAGATCGCCCCGGAGGGCGCGGTTTTTCCCCTATTATACCCCGGAAGACGGCCGGGCGCAAGGCTTTGCTTGCGGGAGCGCGGGGAAGACAAGATGGGGAGTAGTCACTAAAACATAAAAAATTTAACAATAAACGTTAAATTCTGCTTGACGGGGACGCTCACCCTGTGCTGCGCTGGGACCAGGGAAAGCCGCCGGACCGGCCGGCGGGAACCGACGGAGAAAAAAGGAGGTCCTTTATGGAGCGTTTGCGGAAAACTGCCCGGGTCCTGGACGTGGCGGCCCGGATCGCCTTCTGGTTTACGATGGTGGTGGGAGCGCTGCGGTTTCTTCTCTGGGCGCTGGACCTGCGGGACCCGTTCTTCACGAGCTATATGGGCGGGCTGCTGATGGCGGGGAACCTGAACTTCACCCTGGCGGAGCCGGTGAACTTCCCCTGGGGGGCCATGCTGGTGCCGGCGGCGCTGGAGCTGGCGGTCTGCGGCTGCACGGTCCGGATCTTCCGCCGGGTGCTGCGGCCCATGAAGGAGGGCCGTCCCTTTGACGGCGCCGCCCGGCAGCTGCGGCGGCTGGCCTGGGTGACCCTGGCGGCGAACCTCGTCCTCTCCCTGGGGGAGTATTTCGTGCGGCTGCGCTTCTACCGGGGGCTGGACCTCCAGGTCTTTCTCAGCGAGCGGGTCCTCTCCTGCGCGTCCCAGGTGGAGCTGGATCTGGGGTTCCTGGGGCCGGGCATCTTCCTTCTGCTGCTGTCCTTCGTCTTCCACTACGGCGAGGAGCTGCAGCGGCAGGCGGATGAGACCCTGTAAGGAGGCGAGAAAATGCCCATCATCCTGCGATTGGACCGGGTCATGGCGGACCGGAAGATGTCCCTCAACGAGCTCTCCGCCCGGGTGGGGGTGGCCAACGTCAACCTCTCCAAGCTGAAGACCGGCAAGGTCAGCGCCATCCGCTTCTCCACCCTGGAGGCCATCTGCGCCGCGCTGCACTGCCAGCCGGGGGACATCCTGGAGTATCAACCCCCTTGCGAAGGGGACGGCGGCGTGGTAGAATGACGGCGTCAACGGCCCTTGGGGCCATCCCACGGAGCGCGGCGGAAGGCCGCGGAAGAAAGGAGCTTCCCATGGCGGAGAAACGAAAGATCATTCTGGACGTGGACACCGGCACCGACGACGCCATCGCCATCATGACGGCGTATCTGGACCCGGACATCGACCTTCTGGCGGTGTGCAGCGTGGCGGGCAACAAGCCCCTGCCCTACACCACGGAGAATACCCTGCGGGTGCGGGACGTCCTGAAGGCGGATTTCCCGGTGTACCGGGGCTGCGCCACGGCCATGGTCTCCACCCTGCTGCCCTCCCGCCACCACGGTTACTCCGGCCAGCGGACCCAGGTGGAGGGCATGGAGGCCCCCATCGAACCCTGGTCCCCGTGGGTCCCCTCACCAACATCGCCATGGCCATGCGGCTGGAGCCGGAGATCTGCGGCAAGATCCGGGAGATCGTCCTCATGGGCGGCGGCTGCTACCGCACCAACACCACCGCCGCGGCGGAGTTCAACATCTGGGCGGACCCGGAGGCGGCGCAGATCGTGATGGACAGCGGCTGCCCCATCCGGATCATTCCCCTGGACGCCACCCACCGGGCCTGCATCAACGCTGACGAGAGCCGCGCCTTCCGGGCCCTGGGCACCCCCGTTGGCAAGGCCGTGGCGGACTGCGTGGACCACCGCATCCTGGCCTACAGCCACCTGCAGCCCATGGAGCGGCTGGACTCCGCCCCCATCCACGACGCCCTGGCCGTCTGCGCCGTGGTCCATCCCGAGGTCATCACGAAGTCCCTCTTCACCCGGGTGGACATCGACATCTCCGGGGGCCTGGCCGACGGACAGACCATCGTGGACCCCCGGACCTACACCGACCGCCCCCGGAACGCCGACTTCGCCCTGGACGCCGACCGGGACCTCTTCGCAAACTGGATGATGGCCTGCATCCGGCGCTTTGAGGGGTAAAGGGAGCCATAAAAGGGAAAACCAGCGAGACCGCAGAGCGGTCTCGCTGGTTCTTTTCGTTCGGCATTTTACCCCGTTCAGCAAGAAATCGCTCTTAGAAGTTCATTCCGTGGGGAGCTTGCGTTCACTGAATCTGTATTGTATTTTTTGCGCCCACTTTTGTTGATTTTTTACAAAAATCGTGTATAATTTACTTTAGAAAAAACTGTGGTGGTGATTTCATGCAAAACGCCGATTTTGAACATGTTACCGTGCACACGCGCCCGATGAACATCTCGCTCCAAGAATTGAAAAATTCTGTGGATGCCAATGATATCATCACTGATCCGGATTATCAGCGGAAATATGTTTACGATGATAAGCGGGCATCTTGCCTGATCGAATCGATTCTGATCGGCATTCCGATTCCTGTGATTTACCTTGCTGAAGAAGATGAGGGAGTATACTCTGTGATTGACGGACAGCAACGAATCACCTCATTTGTACGATATCTAAAAAACGAATTTCCACTTACTGGACTTAAGCGTCTTCATAATCTGAATGGTTTGTATTTCAGACAGTTAGATAAGGGTCTTCAGCGGCGTCTTAATTATCAGACTCTTAGTACGGTTTGCATTGAAAAAGATTCCCAAAACTTGAAATACGAAATTTTCTCGCGGTTGAATCTTGGTGCCGTCAAGCTTCGGGACCAAGAGGTGCGCAACTGCATTTACCGCGGCAGATTTAATGATATGCTGAAGGAAATTGCCAATACCAATGTGTATCTGCCGGTTCTGTTTCATGACGCGAATACTCGGTATTCCTATGAGGAGCGGATTCTTCGCTTCTTTGCTTTGCGGTCCATGGAATTAAAGGGAACGTTTAAGCTG
>SFLD01000074.1 GCA_004553545.1 Clostridiales bacterium
CCGTCGCGTCCTCCGGACTCCTCCCTTATGATCGAGCACAGCCCCTCGTAGGAGTCACCCACGTCGATGATGCAGACGTGCTCTCCCCTGTCGTAGCAGTTGCGCATGTACATGTTCATGAAGAACGACTTGCCGCTGCCGGATGCTCCGAACACGCAGGCGTTGTAGTTCGTGATGAGCTGCCGCTCCAGCGCGGACACCTGTGTGTCCACCGTCACCGGGATGTGGCGCAGCCTGTCCACCAGACGGACCATCCCCTCCCCGAATCCCCTGTCGAAGGTCTCCCAGGTGCTCAGGCACAGCGACGAGAGCAGCTCCATCGGGATGTAGTTCTCCATTCCCAGCTCCGCCTCTGCCCCCGGGATGGAGGCGTACCACATCAGCGGGGTGTCGAGCTTGTCGCACACCGCCCTGACCTTCATCGAGGAGAGGGCGGACGATACCAGCGAGCGCAGTTCGTCCTGACGGCCGGGGCTGTCCCAAGCTATCAGCGACACGCTGCTGCGGACGGTGAACAGCCCCAGGCGGTTCACGTCGTCGATGTACTCCCCAATCTGTGCGGCGTTCACACGGTTGTCCGACGAGGTGATACCGCTGGTCATCCTCGCCTTGCGCGCCTCGAGGTCACCCAGGACCTGGTCCTGCGGAGGGACGACGATGTAGTGGTTGACGATGTGCTCGCACGGCAGGAGGATGCCGATGGGAGAGGCGTACGACAGGAACAGCCCCGGAGAACCCTCGGGAGACATGCCGCCCGAGGAGGTGGTGCACACCTCCGTCGGCAGGCTGCTGCTCTGGGATACCGTGAAGGCGATGGCCCTGTGGTCTCGGTACTGGACGTAGTCGCGCCCCTCTTCGTAGTCCGTCATCAGGGGAGAGCTGTCCCCGAAGGAGGCTATCAGCTGTATGAGCCCGACGGTGTCCCCGTCGCCCTCCAGGTCGGCAGAGCCGAGCGGCTCCGCCTTCACGCCGCTGCCTTCGAAGGCCGAGGAGATGAACTCGCGGGCGACGGAGGCGAACTCCGCCATCCTCCTCTCGTCCGGCATGTCCGCGCTGATGCGGAAGCCGAAGTAGCCGCTGTCCCTGCCCCGCCGGGAGAGGGATGAGCGGCCCGAAGCCGTCAGCCACAGGAAGGCCCGGTGGGTGAGGTACTGCCGACCGTCGAAATGGCGGTCGGAGCAGTCCTGCAGGAAGCTCCTGCTCCAGCGGGGCGCTCCGTCCGGGTGCCACTCGCCGCGGAGGTACACGTCCTGACGGTGGAGGACGGTCCACGGCGGGAGCCTGCGGACCGCCTCGTAGTAGCGGAGGATGAGCGAGTCGTAGTCCTGTTCGGAGAGCGAGTACGCAACCGGCAGGGAGAGCTCCCATCCGAGGGTCAGCTCTCCCCTGCGCGACACTATGATGCCGTTCTTGATCGCGAGCACGGGCATCACCTGGCGCCAGTCCCGCTGTCTTGCCTTGAGTTCCATATGTCCGAGAAATTTACCGGGAGTGTCATTATCCACCTGTGCAGGTTCAGCGATGAGAAGAGCCTCCAGAGGTCCTTCACGCTGTAGAGCGACTGCACATACAGCACCGTGAAGTAGGCCGCCAGGGCGAGCACCAGGAAGAGCATGGTGCCGAGGATGCTCGAGGTCAGGGCCCCGACGACGAAAGCGAGCATCATCGCCAGCGCGAGCGCGCCGACGAAGAGAAGCAGGTAAGCCCCCTTCATCCCGAAGAGGGACGAGGGGCAGTCCAGCGAGCGGTACACCTTCACCTTCATGCCTAGAACACCGCCTTTATGACCTCCATGAAGATCACTATGATGATCAGTCCCGCTCCGAACGCCAGCAGGGAGTCCTTGCACTGGGGGTCGCCCTTGAGGTACTTTGCTCCCTGCCATGCCAGCAGGACGACTGCTATGAGTGCTAAGATGCCCGCCACGAGGTGGAAGGCTATGTCCCTAAGCCCGCTGACGATGCCGTCAGCCGTCGAGAGTGCCCCGCTTGCGCTGAAGTTCTGGGCCGATGCGGCCACAGCCGCGAAAAGAAGCAGGGACAGCACCGTCCCCGCCTTCCTGATTGTCCTTGTCCTTTCCATAATCACTTGAGTCTTGAGAAATCGTAATCCGGAGCCTTCATCTTCGGGATGCGCCCGGGGGCTCTCCGCTGCGGGTAGTCGTTCACCTGCGGCCGGGCGGGATGGTCCTCACCGAAGAGGCGCATCGCCTCCGAGACATCCTTCCGTATAGCCTCGCGGTATGCCTCCACCTTCCTGAGCTCCTCCTCGTCGAGGGACTCCCTTTGCATCTCGGGGTCCTGGAACTCCATGTTGAACCCGTACTCGCGTGCCGCGAGACGGGCGAAGGCCGGGGTGCACAGGTGTTCCTTCAGGCCACGTATCACAAGGGCCTTCAGGTCCTCCAGAGAGGTGGACGCCCCGACGGGAGCTTCCACCAGGGAGCCCTCGGGCTCCTCGTCGTATGCCTGAGCTGAAGGAACGGCAGCACTCTCCGCTGGGGACTGTGGCTCATCCCGGGACACCGAAGGGACTTTGTCCTCGCCCTTCTCCGTCACGTGGAGCCCGCTGGCCTCCAGCTGCTCGATGATGGTGCGCCGCTGGCCGGGGGTCGCCTTGCCGCTGCGCAGCGCATCCCAAGCCTGGATGCTGTCCGCCGCATCGCTCAGGGGACCCAGGTACGGCTCGGGGCCGCTCACCTGAAGCTCGATGGCGTCACTTGCGTGGCGTATCTTCACCACCGCCCCCG
>SFLD01000050.1 GCA_004553545.1 Clostridiales bacterium
GTTTTGGGTGTAGGGGATTCCGCTTCGGAGATTTCCGAATGGACGTTGGTCTCTTTGGGAGAACCTGTAAAAGATATTTATGCGGGTAGCAATGAAACATTTTTCCTGACGGAGAGCGGTGATCTCTATGTGGCGGGCAAGTTTGGCAGTGAGACCTATACGGAGCCTTATCGCATCGCCCAGAACATTGACCGGCTGCAGGGCTATTATGCCATCCGTGGGACGGAGTATGTGGATACCAGCGACAGTAGCCTGCCGGTCAAGACCCTGGTGAACCCCGGTGAGATGAACCTTGGGGACATCCAGTATTACCTGGAGGACGGAAAGGTCTATATAAAGGGCAAGAATAATTATGGTCAGCTGGGCCTGGGAGATGAGAAGTATAGCTACGACGATTATCAGCAGGTGACAGCGCTGGCAGATAAGCGGATTTCCAATGTGTGGAATTTTGGAAGTACAACTTGCTTCGCTACAGATGATGGTAAGCTGTATGCTGCTGGAATTAATAACGGGCATATCTTTGGCCAGGTCTATGAAAGCGACAGAAGCAGTCTGCCGGTATTCGTTCCCCTGGGGCTGAGCTATCCCAGCATCGCTCCCGCCCTCCGGCTGACGGACGGCGCGGTGGGCAACCTGGAGGAGGCCGTTATCGGAGAAGGGACCTGTTCCGGCAAGCTCCATGAGGCGGAGCTGCGCCTGGCCTTTGACACGGCAATCAGCGAGGGAAGCAACTTTGACTCCATCGTCCTGCGGGACAGCGACGGGAATCGGATCGGCGCGGTCCGCAGTGCGGACCTCAACTGCTTGGTGGTCCGCCGGAGCGCGGGCCTCACCAACGGCGAGACCTACACCCTCACCATCCCGGCCAACGCCGTCCAGAATGGCGGCGGCGTGGGCAACGAGGCCCTCACTGTGACCTTTACCTACTGCGGCCACGTCTTTACCAGCGTGGTCACCCAGCCCACCTGCACGGAAGCGGGCCAGGTGGAGAACACCTGCACCGTCTGCGGCGCGGTGGAGACGGAGCCCCTGGAGGCCCTGGGCCACGACGTGGTCACCTTCTCGGGCTATCCCGCCACCTGCATGTGGGGCGGCTGGTCCGACGGGAGCTACTGCCGCCGCTGCGACAAGACCCTGACGCAGCAGGAGCGGCTCCCCGCCACCGGGAAGCATACGCCCAGGACCGTGGCCGCCAAGGCCGCCGCCTGCTCCGCAGCGGGCCTCAGCGAGTACACCGTCTGCAGCGTCTGCGGCCTGGTGCTCCAAGCACCGGAGGTCATTCCTCCCATCGGCCACAACTATGTGAACGGCGTCTGCAGCATCTGCGGCGCAAAGCTCCCCAGCGGCATCGGCGGCGGGAGCGGCCAGGGCTGCAGCTTCACGATGAAGGTGACCAAGGCTCCCAGCTGCACCGAGAAGGGGGAGCTCACCTACACCTGCACCGTGCATGACGGCGAGAGCTTCACCGAGGAGATCCCCGCGCTGGAGCATGTCAAGTCCGTGACCAAGGTCGCAAACGATGCCACCTGCACGGAGGCCGGAAACACGGCAGAGATCACCTGCGCCCTGTGCGGAGCGATCCTGCAGGCGTCCGAGACCATCGAAGCCACCGGCCATGACTGGAGAGAGGTGAGCGAGGAACCCACCTGCACCTGGGAGGGCTATACCGGCGAACGGTGCGCCAACTGCTATGAATGGCAGAACTGGACCAAGACCGCGGAGGCGCTGGGCCATGACCCCGTGACCGATGAGGCGGTGGCGCCGACTCACGACGACTCCGGCCTCACCGAGGGCAGCCACTGCAGCCGCTGCGACGCGATCCTGACGGCGCAGACCGTGATCCCCGCCCTGGGGCACAACTATGTGACCGAGACCGTCCTTCCCACGGAGGAGGCGGACGGCTACATCCGCTCCAAGTGCGACTGCGGCAAGGAATCCGAGGTGATCCTGCCGAAGCTCACCCCCCGGGAGAGCTTCCAGGAGCAGACCTTCACCGACGCCGTGGCCGATTTCGTGGAAAAGGGCTATAACACCACCTTCTGGCACAACGCCATCCTCAACCGCACGGTGGACGACAACGTGGAAAAATGGCTGCGCATCATGGCGCCCTCCGGCAGCGGGGTCTACGGCTTCGGCGGGAACTACTGGGGCACGGCCAACGAGACCCTCATCGGCCTGCAGATCGTGGACTACCTGGATTTCTCCTCCCTGGGGCGCATCAACTACGGGAAATACCTCACCGAGGCCCCGGAGGATACCTTCCCCTTCGTGGTGGACGCCTATCTGACGGTGGGCGGCAAGACCGTCGCCAGCGTGGGCAACGAGGAAGTGACCTTCGTCGTGAAGTTCAACCGGGATATGGACCGGGAGGATGACCTTCTGGTGTGCTTCGGCAGTAGCTATCCCTATGCCGAGTATGAGATCCCGGGCGGGTTCACCGACAGCCGCACCTGGCAGGGGACCACCACCCTGCGCACCATCATCGAGAACGGGTATCAGTTCTGGTCCATCGACGGCGGCCGCTCTGCGGCGGACGAAAACGGCGGACACCTCAAGCACTACAAGGACTGGGGCCGCTTCTCCTTCAAGATCGACACCAGTTCCGCCCAGGCGATGATCATGCAGGGCAGCGCCGAGAACGACGGCGTGCATCTCAGCTGGACCCAGGATGACTACAGCACGCTGGCGGGCTACAATGTCTACCGCGCCGAGAGCGAGACGGGCACGCCCGTCAAGCTGAACAGCTCCGTCATCCTGCCGGAGGCCGATCTCACCCAGCCGGGCCGGACCATCGGTTCCTTCGTCGATACCCAGGTGGAGGGCGGCAAGCGCTATTACTACAGCTTCACCGTGGTGCCCACCGACGTGGGCGCGGCGGAATCCAAGCCCTCCGGCCAGGTGAGCGTGGTGGCCAAGGACGTTCAGGCGCCGCAGATCATCCATACCCCGGTGACCACTGCGGTCACCGGCAGCAAGCTCTGTATCAGCGCCACCGTCACCGACAATGTGGCGGTGACCGGCGTGACGCTCTTCTACCGGACGACGGGAGAGAGCAGCTGGAAGTCGCTTCCCATGACGGCGAACAACAGCAAGTACTCGGTCTACCTTTCCGCTGCGGACATCACCCTGGCGGGGCTGGAGTACTACATCGTGGCGACCGACGGCGTCAGCGAGAGCTATGCCGGCGGACGGAACGCGGAGGATCCCTATACTGTCACCGTGCAGCAGGGGACCTCTGCGGGGGCCCTGGGCGATGTGGACGGCGACGGGGTCATCACCCTGAAGGACGCGCTGCTGGCGCTCCGGGCTGTTGCCCAGCTGGGGACCCTGACGGAGGAAGAGGCGATCCGGGCTGACGTCAACGGCAATGGTGCGGTGGACATCGGGGACGTGCTGCGCATCATGCAGTATGTCAACGGCAGCATCGCCAGCATTTCTGAGGCGTAAGATATGAAACAAGTGAATTTTCGACCCATCCGGCGGGCGCTTTGCCTGCTCCTGTGCCTGGGGGTGCTGCTTGCGGCAGCCCCCCCGGCCAGGGCCGGGACCGCGGGCTCTCTGAGCCTGAGCACGGGCTCTGTGTCCCAGGGCGGCAGCGTGACGCTGCGGCTGCGGGCGGAGCAGCTGACGGGGCTGGGGGCGCTGGACCTCTACCTCCGTTATGACAGCGAAAACCTCTCTTATACCAGCCATACCAAGACGGGGCTTGGTGCCGGGGACGGAACGCTGCTGCTGTGCAGCGAGACGGAGGCCGGGCTGCTGCACCTCACCATGGCCTGCGCCAGCGGGATCTCAGGTACCGGCGAGCTGGCCCAGATCACGTTCACGGCCCGGGACGGGGCGGTGTGCCAGAACTATCCCGTGGAGCTCATCGTCAGCGAGGCACTGGACCCCGAGGGGGCATCCCTGGCGCTGGGCGCCAGCTCCGGCACCATCCAGGTGTCGGCACGGCAGGTCCCGCTGGTCCGATTCTCGTCCCAGCTCTCCGCCAGCCAGGTGAAGACCGGCGAGACGGTGACGTTCTCGGTCTCTGCCGGCAATACCCAGAATATGGCGGGCGGCACCTTCCGTTTTTACTATGACGACGCGGTCCTGACGCTGGAGGACATCGCCCCCGGTGGTTCCCTGGACGGGATTTACTGTGACTATGATAAGGTCAAGTCCGGCTATGCCTCCGTGACCTGCCTTGCCACGAGTGCCATCCCCGCCGGGACCTTCCTGACGCTCCGCTTCACGGCGAACAAGCCGGGAACGGCCCAGATCCGCTGCGTCCCCCAGGAACTCATCGATGCAGACATGAATTCTCTGGAGAGCTCGGAGCTTACGGCTCAGGTGACGGTGACGCAGCCGGACCTGCCGGTGGTGCTCCCGACCCTGGCGCTCTCCTGCACGCAGGAGCATATCCGCTCCGGCGACGGCGTGGACCTGACACTGACCCTGTCGAAAAACAGCGGCATCGCGGCCCTGGTGCTGAACGTGAACTATGATCGGGCTGTGCTGCAGTACATCAAGAGTGAAGCTCTGAGTACCGAAAGCGGGATCGCCATGGTCAACGACGGGACGGACGGAACGGTGCGCCTGGTGTATGCCGGGGGCGTGCTCCCCGCGGAGACGGTCCTGCTGACCCTGCATTTCCGGGCCAACACGGAAAAACCTGTGGAAACGGCGGTCACGCTGGCGGTGGAAAGCACCCTGGCGGAGGACGGAACGGCCCTGCAGACGGAGAGCGCCGGCAAGACGCTGGCCATCCACGCGGTGAAGGTCCTTCCCGCCGTTCCGGCCACCTGCTCGGCCACCGGACTGACGGAGGGCAAGCAATGCGATCCCTGCGGCGAAACCATTGAGGCGCAGCAGGTGGTCCCCAAGCTCCCGCATACCGAGGTCATCGACGCGGCGAAAGCCCCCACCTGCACAGAGACCGGCCTGACAGAGGGTAAGCACTGCTCCGTCTGCGGCGAGGTCCTGGCAGCGCAGAAAGTGGTCCCCGCCAACGGCCATACCGAGGTCATCGACGCGGCCAAGGCCCCCACCTGCACGGAGACCGGCCTGACGGAGGGCAAGCACTGCTCCGTCTGCGGCGCGGTCCTGGCGGCGCAGAAAGTGGTCCCCGCCAACGGCCATACCGAGGTCATCGACGCGGCCAAGGCCCCCACCTGTACAGCTGCCGGCCTGACGGAGGGCAAGCACTGCTCCGTCTGCGGCGCAGTCCTGACGGCGCAGCAGAGCGTCCCGGCCCTGGGCAATGACTGGGGAGCGTGGACGCAGACGCTGGCCCCCGGCTATGAGACCCCGGGACAGGAGAGCCGCAGCTGCAGCCGCTGCAAGGAGGCGGAGACCCGCGTGATCCCCTCTCTTCTGGATCAACTCCTTTTCCTGGAGATCCGAAAGATATCCGACAACGAATGGGAGATGGACGTCCCTGCCGGGGTCCGGGTGCTGCTGGGCAGCTATCTCAGCACCGGGCAGCAGCAGAGCGTCCGGGAGCTCTCCGACGGCAGTGCCGCCGGGACCCTCCGCTTCTCCCTGCCGGACGACAGCGCCTCCGCGAAGTTCTTCTTCCTCCGCATGGACTACGGTCCCCTCTGCTGCAAGGCGGTGGGGGAGTGACCTCTCCGCTGTGACCGGAAGTTCCCCGCCACAGACCGAAGCATTTGCCCCTCCGGGGCGGCAGCGCCAAGGCGAACTGCCGCGCCCGGAGGGGCTTTTCTGCGCGCTCTAAGGGGGAACGGGTCCCACTTTTTGGGGGAGTTTTGGATTTCTCCTTGAAAAAGCGGGGCTTCTCTGCTAAGATAAATTAGTTATCATAGCGATATTCTACGATTTTCCCGGAAAGAGGGGCCGGAGGGCGTCTTTTCCCGGGGACGAGGTGGCAGAGTGTACTTAAAATCACTGACGATACAAGGATTCAAATCGTTCCCCGATGAGACCACGCTGAACTTCGGCGAGGACATCACCGCCATCGTGGGACCCAACGGCTCCGGCAAGTCCAACATCTCGGACGCCATCCGCTGGGTCATGGGCGAGCAGAGCGCCAAGGGCCTCCGGGGCGCCAAGATGGAGGACGTCATCTTCGGCGGTACCGCCAAGCGGCCCCAGACGGGCTTCGCCCAGGTGACGCTGGTCATCGACAACAGCGCCCACATCTTCCCCACCATGGAGGAGGCCGAGGTGGCCGTGGCCCGGCGCTACTACCGCAGCGGCGAGAGCGAGTACTACATCAACCGCCAGTCCGTCCGGCTGAAGGACGTGACGGAGCTCTTCCTGGATACCGGCATGGGCAAGGAGGGCTACTCCATCATCGGCCAGGGGCGGATCGACGAGATCCTCTCCACCAAGAGCGGCGACCGGCGTGAGGTCTTTGAGGAGGCGGCGGGCATCTCCAAGTACCGCCACCGCAAGGAGGAGGCCGAGCGCAAGCTGGAGCGCACGGAGGAAAACCTCCTGCGCATCAACGACAAGATCGCGGAGCTGGAGCTCCAGGTGGAGCCTCTTCGCCAGCAGGCGGAGAAGGCCAAGCGCTACCTCATCCTGCGGGATGAGCTGCGGCTGCTGGAGATCTCCGTCTGGCTCACGAATCTGGAGAACCTGAAATCCGCCGCCCGGAAGCTGGAGGCGGACCTGCGGGCCGCCCAGGAGGAGCGGGACGCCGCCAAGACCGGGATGGATGCCCTCTTCGCGGAGAATGAGCGCCTGGGGCAGGAGATGCAGGCCAAGGACGTGGAGGCTGAGGGCCTCCGGGCCCAGGCGGCGGAGCTGGATGCCCAGGCCGCCGAGCAGGACTCCGCCGCCGCCGCGGGGGAGAGCAGCATCCACCACCTGGGGGAGAACATCCGGCGGCTGGAGGCGGAGCTCAGCGACACCCTGGGCCGCAGCGGGAGCTATGAATCCCAGGCGGAGGAGCAGGACGCCCAGGCGGAGACCCTTCGCCAGCGGGCGGAGGAGCTGAACGCCCAGCTGGAGACCATCCTGGCGGAGGCCCAGGCCGCCGCGCAGAAGGCCGGCGGCGCCGCCCAGGAGGCGGAAGCCCTCCGGACCCGGGAGGCCCAGGCCGTGGCTGCCGCCGCCGACGCGCGGGCCCAGGAGGCCGCCATCCTGGCGGAGGACCAGACCCTCACCGATCGCCGCGCCGCCGCCCAGGCGGACCGGGAGGCGGCGGAGGAGCGGCTCGCGGAAAAGACCAGGAAGGCCAAGACCAACCGGAGAGCCCTGGAGGACGCCCAGGACGAGGCCACCGCCGCCGCCAATATCATAAAGGGACATTCCCTCCGGATGGAGGAGCGGCGGAAGAAGGCTGCCGCGCTGGCCGAGGAGAAGGTGAAGCTCACCATGGAGGTGGGAGCCCACGACGACCGTGTCCGGCTCCTCACGGAGATGGAGAAGGACTACGAGGGCTTCCATAAGGCCGTGAAGCTGGTCTGCCAGGAGCAGAGCGGGCTCCGGGGCATCCACGGACCGGTGGCGAACCTGATGAAGACCGAGGGGAAGTACTCCCTGGCCATTGAGATCGCCCTGGGGGCGGGACTGCAGAACATCGTGGTGGACCGGGAGGAGGACGCCAAGAGCGCCATCGCCTTCCTGAAGCGCCGGGACGGGGGCCGAGCCACCTTCCTGCCCCTCACCGCCATCCGGGGCGACGAGCTCCGGGAGCGGGGCGTGGAGGCGGAGTTCGGCTTTGTGGGCATCGCCTCCCGCCTGGTGCGCTTTGACCCCAGGTATACCAACATCTTTCAGAACCTTCTGGGCAGGACGGTCATCGCGGAGGACCTGGACTGCGGCATCGCCATGGCCCGGAAGTACCGCAGCGCCTTCCGCATCGTGACGCTGGACGGCCAGGTCATCAACCGGGGCGGCTCCATGACCGGCGGCTCCGTCAGCCGCAGCGCGGGCGTCCTCAGCCGGGCGGCGGAGCTGGAGAAGCTCCGGAGCCGGACGGAGGCCCTGCACGCCAGGCTCCGGGAGGCCCAGACGGCGGAGGAGAGCGCCCGCCGGGAGCTGGACGCCGCCCAGTATGAGCTCAGCACCGCCCAGGCCCAGCAGCGGGCCGCGGAGGACGAGGTGCTGCGGCTCCAGGGCGTGAAGGAGCGCTTTGACCAGATGCTCGCCGCCCTGCGGGAGAGCGTGGAGAACCTCACCGGCGAGCTCACGGCCATCGACGGGCGGTTGGCGGAGAACAAGGACCGAGCGGAGAAGGCCCGGGAGACCATCGCCCAGCGGGAAGGGGAGGCAGCGGAGCTCCGGCGGCAGGGAGAGGCGATCCTCTCCGGCCAGAGCGAGCTCCTGGCCCAGGCCGAGCAGCTGCGGGAGACCGTCTCCGCCCGGCGGGAAGAGCTTGCCTCTCTTGCCACCAACCGGGAGGCCGCCCTGCGCCGGGCGGAGGACTTCCGGCAGATGGCGGCGGACCTCAGCGGCGACCGGGCGCAGAAGGAGGAGACCCTGCAGCGCTACCGGGAGGAGATCGGGACGGCCCAGGCGGAGATCCGCCGCTGCCGGGAGATCCAGGCGGAGAAAAAGGCCCGGGCCGACGCCATCCGGGCAGAGCTTGCGGGCATCAGCCAGGCAAAGCTCCAGCTGGAGGCCCAGCGCACCGCCAAGATCCGGGAGGGCCAGGAGATGAACGAGCGCTACCTGGACCTGGACCGGGCAGTGGGCAAGCTGGACACCAAGCGGGCCACCTCCGCCATGGAGGAAAAGCAGATCCTGGACCGGCTCTGGGAGACCTACGAGCTGAACCACAGTGACGCCCAGGCCCAGCGCATCGAGCTGGAGAGCCTTGCCAAGGCCAACCGCCGCATCGGCGAGCTGAAGCGGGAGATCGGGTCTCTCGGCGCCATCAATACCGGCGCCATCGAAGAGTTCGACCGGGTCAACGGCCGCTATACCTATCTCAGCGAGCAGCGGACGGACGTGGAGCGGGCCAAGGGCGAGCTGGAGGGCGTCATCGGCCAGATCACGGAACAGATGACGGTGATCTTCCGCCAGCAGTTCGACCTTTTGAACGAGAGCTTCCAACAGACCTTCCGGGACCTCTTCGGAGGCGGCGAGGCAAGGCTGGAACTGGAGGACGAAAAGGACATCCTGGGCTGCGGCATCGAGATCAAGGCCCAGCCCCCGGGAAAGAGCCTCAAGACCATCTCCCTCCTCTCCGGCGGCGAGAAGGCCTTCGTGGCCATCGCCCTCTACTTCTCCATTCTGAAGGTGCACCCCACGCCCTTCTGCGTGATGGACGAGATCGAGGCCGCCCTGGACGAGGCCAACGTGGTGCGCTACGCCCGCTACATGCGGACCCTAGCGGATAAGACGCAGTTCATTGTCATCACCCACCGCCGGGGCACCATGGAGGAGGCGGACGTCCTCTACGGTGTCACCATGCAGGAGCAGGGCGTCAGCAAGATCCTGACCATCAACATGAACGACCTTGCCCGGGAGCTGAAGATCCAGTGAGGCAGAGCAAAGGCACAACGGAGATCCGATGAAATAAAAATTGAAGGAGCGCGGAACTATGAAGGTAGGTACCAAAATCGCAATTCTGAAGATCACGATCTTTCTCGGCATTGTCCTGATCCTTTTCCACAAGCTGTCCTGGGGCCTGGCGCTGTGCGTGATCAACCTCATCCTGCGCCTGGTGGTCTTCTGCCGCTGCCCCCACTGCGGCAAGGTGGTGGAGAATGCCTATCAGCCCGGGACCACCTGCCCCAACTGCGGCAAGACCATCGAATAACGCCCCCGCCTGAGCGGAGGAAGGAACACGAACTATGGGATTTTTCGACAAGCTGAAAAACATCACCGGCGGCATGTTCGGCGGCGTCACGGAAGTGGACGACGACTTCTTTGACGAGCTGGAGGAGCGCCTCATCCTCGCGGACATGGGGGTGGAGGTGGCGTCCGACGCCGTGCAGAAGCTCCGGGACCGCATCTATGCCTACCGCCTCCGGGGGGAGGAGCAGCTGAAGGAGGCCCTGCGGGACATCCTGGCCCTGCAGATGCACGAGGACGAGACCGCCATGGACCTCTCCACCCAGCCCTCCGTCATCCTGGTGGTGGGCGTCAACGGGGTGGGGAAGACCACCTCCATCGGTAAGATCGCCCACCTCCTCCGGCAGGAGGGGAAGAGCGTCCTCCTCTGCGCGGCGGATACCTTCCG
Source organism: Clostridiales bacterium (assembly GCA_004553545.1). Taxonomy (GTDB): domain Bacteria; phylum Bacillota; class Clostridia; order Oscillospirales; family Oscillospiraceae; genus Oscillibacter. The sequence goes on from SFLD01000050.1 coordinate 10,142, forward strand.
GGCGGCGGCGGCCGATCAGCTGGAGATCTGGGCGCAGCGGGCGGACTGCCAGATCGTCCGCCAGTACGAGGGGGCGGACCCCGGCGCGGTGCTCTTTGACGCTCTGCAGGCCGCCAAGGCCCGGCAGGTGGACGTTGTCATCTGCGACACGGCGGGGCGGCTCCACAACAAGGCAAACCTCATGGCGGAGCTCGCCAAGCTCTCCAAGATCATCGACCGGGAGTGCCCCGGCGCCGCGCGGGAGACCCTGCTGGTGCTGGATGCCTCCACCGGGCAGAACGGCCTCATCCAGGCCCGGAACTTCAAGGAGACGGCGGGCCTCACGGGCATCATCCTCACGAAGCTGGACGGCACCGCCAAGGGCGGCATCGCCGTGGCCATCTCCCGGGAGCTGGGCGTGCCGGTGAAGTTCGCCGGCGTGGGCGAGGGCATTGAGGACCTGAAGCCCTTCAACGCCCGGGACTACCTGAAGGCCATCATTTAAGGAGGGCGTATGATCAAGGTCCTGCTTCTGACGGCGGTGGCCATCTATGGCCTGCTCTACGCCGCGAATCCGAAAAAATTCCTGGAGCGCCGGGGGGACCGGGAGATCACCCCGGAGATGCTCCGCACCGCCCGGACGGCGGGCATCCTCATCACAGTGGCTTCCGCTGCGGTGCTGGCGATGACCCTGATCCGGGGCTGAAAGGAGACACCATGGCAAGGAAAGACGGCCGGGCCTTCGATGAGCTGCGCCCGGTGAAGATCACCACAGACTTCGTGAAGTTCGCCGAGGGGAGTTGCCTCATCGAGTGCGGCGACACCAAGGTCCTCTGCTGCGCCAGCGTGGAGGACAAGACCCCGCCCCACGTGGCGGAGGGGGAAGGCTGGGTGACGGCGGAGTACTCCATGCTGCCCCGGGCCAACCGGGAGCGCAGCAAACGGGACATTGCAAAGCTGAAGCTCTCCGGCCGCAGCGCTGAGATCCAGCGGCTCATCGGCCGGTCCCTGCGGGCGGCGGTGGATCTGCGCCGCCTGGGCGAGCGGACCATCACCATCGACTGCGACGTGCTGCAGGGCGACGGCGGCACCCGGACGGCCTCCGTCACCGGGGGCTTCATCGCACTGAGTCTGGCGTGCAGAAAGCTGGTGGAGGACGGGGTCCTGGCCGCGTCCCCCATCGTCCACAGCGTGACGGCGGTGAGCGCCGGCATCGTGGGCGACGAATTGCTGCTGGACCTTCAATACAGTGAGGACAGCCATGCCCAGGTAGACCTCAACTGCGTGATGAACGAGCTGGGGGAGATCGTGGAGGTCCAGGGCACCGGCGAGGGCCGGGCCTTCACCCTGACAGAGCAGCAGGACCTGCTGCGGCTCTGCGCCAAGGGCTGCCGGGAGCTCCGGGCCATCCAGAAAGCGGCCCTGGAGGGCTGAGACGGCGGTCCTGCGGGACCGGAAACGAGAAGGAAGGACATATCGTCATGGCACAGGTATTCGAGGTCATCATGCTCTGCTGCTTCGGGGCATCCTGGCCTTTCAACATCGCAAGATCCATCCGCTCCCGGACGGCCAAGGGCAAGAGCCTGACCTTTGAGGGCTTCATCATCGTGGGGTACCTCTTCGGCCTGGCCGGGAAGTTTTTCGGCGGGAACCTCACCTATGTGGTGGCGTTCTACCTCCTGGATATCCTGATGGTGACCACAGACCTGTTGCTGACGCTGCGCAACCGCCGCCTGGACGCGGAGGAGGAAAGGAGAGCAAAGGCATGAGATTCGTACTGGCGACCCACAACCCCGGCAAGCTCCGGGAGATGGGGGAGATCCTGAAGGACTTCGGTATCGAAGTCGTGAGCCCCAGGGATCTGGGGATCACCGTGGACGTGGAGGAGACCGGGACCACCTTCGCGGAGAACGCCCTGCTGAAGGCCAAGGCTATCTGCAAGGAGGCGAATCTTCCCGCCATCGCGGACGATTCCGGCCTCTGCGTGGACGCCCTCAACGGGGCGCCGGGGGTCTACTCCGCCCGTTACGGCGGGGAGGGGCTGGACGATAAGGGGCGCTACATGCTGCTCCTCAGCTCCCTGCGGGGCGCGCCCACCCGGGCGGCGCACTTCGCCTGCGCGGTGGCCTGCGCCTTCCCCAACGGGGACATCCTGACGGCGGAGGGCCGCTGCGACGGCTCCATCGCCTACGCCCCCCTGGGGGAGGGCGGCTTCGGCTACGACCCCGTTTTCAGGAGGAGAAGTCCGCCGTGTCCCACCGGGGACGGGCGCTGAAGGACTTTGCCGGGAAGCTGGAGGCCTATCTGAAGAAGTAAGACACGAAATTACGAAGATTTGAGGATCATTATGGAACTGACAAGCAAGCAGCGGGCCCAGCTGCGGGGGATGGCGGCGAGCCTGGATACCATCCTCCATGTGGGCAAGGACGGCATCGGCGACAACCTCGTCAAGCAGGCGGACGACGCCCTGGAGGCCCGGGAGCTCATCAAGGGCAAGGTGCTGGACAACAACATTGAGTACGACGCCCGCCTCGCGGCGGAGGAGCTGGCAAAGCGCACCCGCAGCGAGGTGGTGCAGGTCATCGGCAGCAAGTTCGTCCTCTACCGGGAGACCCACTCCAAGCCCAAGGAGAAGCGCATCGCCCTGGTGCGCGACAAGCGCCGGCCCAACTGACAGCTCATCTGAGATCACGATAGGAGGGAACCCTATGCGGATCGGCATCTACGGCGGGACCTTCAACCCGCCTCACCTGGGCCACCTGACGGCGGCCCGGACGGCCTTTGAGCTGCTGAAACTGGACAAGCTCTACCTCATCCCGGCGGCGGTGCCGCCCCACAAGCCCCTGCCCCCCGGCAGTCCGGACGCGGCGGAGCGGCTGGAGCTCACCCGCCTTGCCGGGGAGCAGCTGGGTCTGGGAGACCGGGTGGAGACCCTGGACATTGAGCTTCGGCGGGAGGGGAAGAGTTACACCTCGGACACCCTCCGGGAGCTCCACGCCCAGCACCCGGAGGACGAGCTCTGGCTCCTGATGGGGACGGATATGTTCCTGACCCTCCATACCTGGCACGAGCCGGAGGTCATCTTCGCCCACGCCGGGGTGGCGGCCTTCGGCCGGACGGAGGAGGACATCGAGCCCCTCTTTGCCGCCCAGCGGGAGCGGATCTACCGGACCTACCCCGACGCCCGGCTCTTCACCATGACGGTGCCGGGGGTCATCGACATCTCCTCCACGGAGCTGCGCGCGCAGCTGCGGCAGGGGACGGGCGGGCGCTATCTTGCCCCGGCGGTCTACGGGCAGATCCTGCGGGACGGGCTCTATGAGACCGGGGCGGACCTGAAGCACCTGTCCCTCAAGGAACTCCGGCCCGTGGCCCTCTCCTACCTCAAGCACAAGCGCATCCCCCATGTCCTGGGGACGGAGCAGGAGGCCATCCGCCTTGCCATCCGCTACGGCGCGGATGTGGAGAAGGCCCGGGTGGCGGCGCTGCTCCACGACTGCACGAAGAAGCTGGAGATGGAGGAGCAGATGGCGCTCGTCCGCAAGTATGACATCCCCCTGGACGAGCTGGAGCAGAAGGCGCTGAAGCTCCTCCACGCCAAGACCGGGGCGGAGATCGCCCGGGATGTCTTCGGCGTGGACGACGAGATCTACCGGGCCATCCAGTGGCACACCACGGGACGGGCGGACATGAGCCTTCTGGAGAAGGTCATGTATCTTGCGGACTACATCGAGCCCACCCGGGACTTCCCCGGGGTGGACGAGCTGCGGAGGACCGTCTATGAGGATCTGGACCGCGGCCTTGCCATGGGGCTTTCCATGACGGTGGAGGAGATGCACGAGCGGGGCAATCCCGTCCACTCCGCCACCCTGGCGGCCCTGAAATACCTGGAATCCCAGCACGGAAAGGAACGACCCCAGTGAAAGAGAGATATCACGGAAAGCGGACGGAGGGCGGCGAAAAGCCCGAGCGTCCCCCCCTCACCAAGAAGCAGAAGTGGCTCATCGCCGCGGCTGCCATGCTGGCGGTGGCGCTGGTCATCGTCATTGCCTGGCAGCTGACCTTCGTGAAGCCCGCCCTGCCCACGAAGAACCCCGACGACGGCTCCGCCAGCTCCAGCGCCCAGGGCATCGACTACGGAGACGGCGTCCGCCCCCGGGCGGACGGGGAGCGCAAGAGCAAGGACTTCTACACCGTCCTGATCCTGGGGCGGGATACCGGCGGCGGCGGGAACACCGACACCATGCTCCTCGCGAGCTATGATGTCACCAACCAGAAGGCCACCGTCATGTCCATCCCCCGGGACACCATGGTGAACGTCTCCTGGGACATCAAACGGATCAATTCCGTCTATAATGCCTATGGAGGCGGCGACAAGGGTATCCAGGCCCTCTACAAGGAGATCGCCCAGCTGGTGGGCTTCGAGCCGGACTACCAGGTGGTGGTGGAGTGGGAGGCCGTGGGCCAGATCGTGGAGGCCATGGGCGGCGTCTGGTTTGACGTGCCCCAGGACATGAACTACGACGATCCGCTGCAGGACCTCTCCATCCACCAGACGGCGGGCTACCGCCTGCTCACGGGCGAGGACGCCATGCAGGTGCTCCGCTACCGCCACGATAACCCGAAGAACGGCCACATGCGGGGCTATCCCGACGGGGACCTGGGGCGCATCAAGACCCAGCAGGCCCTGCTGAAGGCCATGGTGAGCCAGCTTTTGAAGCTGGAGAATATCGGCAAGGTCAACCAGTTCGCGAAGGTCTTCCAGGAGAACGTGGAGACGGACCTGAGCTTCCAGAATATCCTGTGGTTCGCGAAGTCCGCCTATCTCGGCGGGCTGAAGGTGGAGAACGTCAACTTCGTCACCATGCCCAATACCGGGGCCTACTGCTACAGCCGGACCTACGGCAATATGCAGTCCTACGTGACCCCCAAGGCCCAGGAGCTGCTGGACCTGGTGAACAGCGAGCTGAGTCCCTTTACCGAGGTCTTCACCCTCTCGGACCTGGACATCATGTCCGTGAACGCGGACGGGTCCATCTCCTCTTCCACCGGCCACGTGGAGGACAGCCGGGCGGCCCAGCCCCACGGCGGCCGTCCCGCCACCACGCCCAGCACCGAGCCTGACCCGGAGGAGCCCGAACCCACAGAGCCCACGGACCCGGGGACCACGGAACCCACCGATCCCGGGACCACCGAGCCCACGGACCCCGGCACGACGGAGCCCACGGAGCCCACCGAGCCTACCGAACCCACGGAGCCCACGGACCCGGAACCCACCGACCCCACCGACCCCGGCACCGGCAGCGCGTCCGGCGAGGGGGCAGCGTAAGAAAGGAAAATGGATATGACACCGAAGGAAATGGCCCTCTGCGCGGCCAAGGCCCTGGATGAGAAGAAGGGCAAGGAGATCTCCGCCATCGAGATCACCGATCTCACCGCTCTCGCGGATTACTTCGTCTTCTGCACCGGCAGCTCCAACACCCAGATCAACGCCCTCTGCGGCGCCGTGGAGAAGAATCTGGAGGAGGAAGGCGGGGTCAAGGTCCTCCGCCGGGAGGGCTACCGGGACGGCACCTGGGTGCTGCTGGACTACGGCGACATCGTGGTCCACGTGTTCTCCCCGGAGGCCCGGGAGTTCTACTCCCTGGAGCGGCTCTGGAAGGACGGCAAGCCCCTGGACCTGAGCAGCGTCCTGACCCGGGACTGAGCGTCCCCTGAAAAAACAGCGACGCCGGGCCGAAACGCCCGGCGCGCTCATACGCGAGGATAAAAACACGTCCCGGCCGGTAGTCCGCGGAGCGCTTTCCCGGGGAAACTCCCGGGGGCGTCAGTAACCTGCCTCCTTTGGTTGTCCGTTCCCCGCGGCGAAACCGCCCCATTGGGGCAAAAAAGGAGGAATCGCGAATGGCGACGGATCGCTGCGCCCTGACCGTGTACTTTGAGGACCCCTTTTGGGTGGGTCTCTTCGAGCGCTGGGAGGGGGAGAGCTACCGTGTCTCCAAGCTGACCTTCGGCCCGGAGCCCCGGGACGCCGAGGTCTGGGAGCGGGTGCTGCGGGAGTTTGACCGGCTCCCCTTCAGCCCCGGCATCCCATCGGAGCGGCGGGAGGAGCCCGGAAACCCCAAGCGGGCCCGCCGGGAGGCCCGTCGGCAGATGGAGGCCATCCCCCGGACGGGGACCAAGGCCCAGCGGGCCCTGGCCCTGCAGCGCCAGGAAGGGAAGCTGGCCCGCCGGGAAAAATCCCGGGCGGAGCGGGAGGCGGAGGAAGCGGAGCGCTTCCGCCAGCGGCAGAAAAAACGCCGGGAGAAGCGCCGGGGACACTGAGCGCAAGTCCAAATAAGGGAAAGGCCCGCCGCCGGCGGGCCTTTTTCGTTGGGCGGAGCGGGGAATTTCCCTCCGGCAACCCAAAGTTGCGGGATCGTTGGTGGTGGAAACCGGGGGAGGGCTGCTATCCTGGGGGCAGAAGGGCGGCGGAGACCGCCCGGAAAAAAGAAGGAGATCTGTTTTGAAAGTATCCATGCTTGTGATAATCCTGGGCCTTGCCTTCCGGCTGGCGGTTTTGGCTGGGGTGGTCTATCTGGCGATCCTGGTGGCCCGGGCGCTGCGGAAGTACCTGCGCGCCGGTCCGGCCCGGAAGGAGAAGGCGGAGGCCCGGCGGTCCCTGGGGGAGGTTTTGAAGGAACAGCGGCTCCGCTGCCAGATGACCCAGGAGTTCGTGGCGGAGACCCTGGGCGTCAGCCGCCAGGCTGTCAGCAAGTGGGAGCGGGGGGAGGCGGACCCCAGCACCGCCAATCTCCTGGCCCTGGGGCGGCTCTACGGTGTGCCGGCGGAGGAGCTGCTGCGGGCCGTCACGGGAGAGAAAAATCCCGATACCCCTTGACAAACGGAGAAATGCGCATAAAATAGACTTGTTATCCGCGTGGATGGGGAGAAAACCGGGAGAGACCCTCTTCAGAGAGCCGGCGGTCGCTGTGAGCCGGTGGGGGAGCCCTGGGATACTGGCCCCGGAGCGTCCGGCCTGAAGGAATGAGTAGGGCGGGACGGCAGGCCGCCGTTACCGGCCATGGCCCATTGGGCCGCTGAGCGCCGACCGGGAGACCGGCGGCGGCATCAGGGTGGTACCGCGTGATGAACGCCCCTGAGCCTTCGGGCTCGGGGGCATTTTTTTCGGAAAGGAACGATGCTGTGAAGCTTTACTATGCCCTGATCACGGTCCTGGGCTGCGTGCCCTACGCCTTTCTGGCTCTGTGGGGTCAGGCAGAACGGGGGAACCTGGGGCTCTGCGCCCTGTTCCTTGCGGGCATGGCGGCCATCTTCCTCCTCTGCCGGGGGAAGGACGCCTTCCTGGCGATGCTGGGGGCGGACGCGCTGAGCTGCCTTGCCTCCTGCCTCTGCGTGTTCCTCTTCCAGAAGGAGGGCTGGGATGCGTGTTTTCAGCCCATGACGCCCCTGAGCCTGGTATTCTCCCTCTTCCTCCTGGCGCTGCTTCTGCAGCTGGCCCTCTGGCGGGCCACCGGACGGAAGAGAAGATAACGTTTACCCACATTCATCATAGAAGGAGAGACGAAATGAAGTACGATTTCACCGCCATTGAGCAGAAGTGGCAGCAGAAGTGGTTGGAGACCAAGCCCTTCACCGCCGTCACCGGCGACCCCCGGCCGAAATTCTACGGCCTCATCGAGTTCCCCTATCCCTCCGGCCAGGGCCTGCACGTGGGCCATGCCCGGCCCTTCACGGCCATGGACATCATCTGTCGGAAGAAGCGCATGCAGGGCTACAACGTCCTCTTCCCCATGGGCTTTGACGCCTTCGGCCTGCCCACGGAGAACTTCGCCATCAAGAATCATGTCCACCCCGCCATCGTCACCCGGCAGAACATCGCCAACTTCACCCAGCAGCTCCACCTGCTGGGGTACTCCTTCGACTGGGACCGGGTCATCGACACCACGGACCCCAGCTACTACAAGTGGACCCAGTGGATCTTCCTGCAGCTCTACAAGCACGGTCTTGCCTATAAGGCTTCCATGCCCGTGAACTGGTGCACCAGCTGCAAGTGCGTCCTCGCCAACGAGGAAGTGGTGGAGGGCGTCTGCGAGCGCTGCGGCAGCCCCGTCATCCGCAAGGAGAAGTCCCAGTGGATGCTGGCCATCACCAAGTATGCCGACCGGCTCATCGACGATCTGGACGAGGTAGACTACATCGAGCGGGTGAAGATCCAGCAGCGCAACTGGATCGGCCGCAGCGAGGGCACCGAGGTCCGCTTCACCGCCACCAACGGCGCCGACCTCACCGTCTACACCACCCGCTGCGACACCCTCTTCGGCGTCACCTATATGGTCCTCTCCCCGGAGCACCCCTACCTCAAGGAGTGGAAGGACCAGATCGCCAACTGGGACGAGGTGCAGGCCTATCAGGAGGCCGCCGCCCGGAAGAGCGACATGGAGCGCACCGAGCTCTCCAAGGAGAAGAGCGGCGTCCGGCTCCAGGGCATCGAGGGCATCCATCCCGTGACGGGCAAGCATCTGCCCCTCTTTGTCTCCGACTACGTCCTCATGGGCTACGGCACCGGCATCGTCATGGGCGTGCCCGGCCACGACCAGCGGGACTGGGACTTCGCCACCAAGTTCGGCCTGCCCATCATTGAGGTGGTCAAGGGCGGCGACGTCAGCAAGGCCGCCTTCGCCCTGAAGGATGACACCGGCATCATGGTGAACTCTGACTTCCTCAACGGCATGACGGTCAAGGAGGCCATCCCCGCCATGAAGCAGTGGGTCACGGAGAAGGGCATCGGCCACCCCAAGACTAACTTCAAGCTGCGGGACTGGGTCTTCAGCCGCCAGCGCTACTGGGGCGAGCCCATCCCTCTCGTGAACTGCGAGAAGTGCGGATGGGTCCCCCTGCCGGAGGATCAGCTGCCCCTCCTCCTGCCGGAGGTGGAGAGCTACGAGCCCACCGACGACGGCGAGTCCCCCCTCAGCAAGATGACTGACTGGGTCAACACCACCTGCCCCTGCTGCGGCGGCCCCGCCAAGCGGGAGACGGACACCATGCCCCAGTGGGCGGGCTCCAGCTGGTACTTCCTGCGCTATATGGACCCCCACAACGACAAGGCCCTGGCTTCCAGGGAGGCCCTGGAATACTGGTCTCCCGTGGACTGGTACAACGGCGGCATGGAGCACACCACCCTGCACCTGCTCTACTCCCGCTTCTGGCACAAGTTCCTCTATGACATCGGCGTGGTGCCCACCAAGGAGCCCTACGCCAAGCGCACGAGCCACGGCATGATCCTGGGCGAGGGCGGCGAGAAGATGTCCAAGTCCCGGGGCAACGTGGTGAACCCCAACGACATCGTGGCCCAGTACGGCGCGGATACCATGCGGCTCTATATCATGTTCGTGGGAGATTTCGAGCAGGCGGCCACCTGGTCCACCAAGGCCGTGGCGGGCTGCAAGCGCTTCCTGGACCGGGTCTGGAACCTGGCGGAGAGCGCCTCTGAGAGCTATGACATGACCCCTGCCAACGAGGCCATCCTCCACCGGACCATCAAGAAGGTGACGGAGGACATCGAGAGCCTGAAGATGAACACCGCCATCGCCGCCATGATGACCGCCGTCAACGAAATGACTGCCAATGGCGTCACCCGGGGCGACCTGAAGATCCTCCTCCAGCTGCTGAATCCTTTCGCCCCCCACATCACGGAGGAGCTCTGGGAGAGCCTGGGCTTTGCCGCGCAGACCGGAAAGATGTGCTGCCAGAGCGACTGGCCCGTCTACGACGAGAGCAAGACCGTGGCCAAGACCGTGGAGATGGCCATCCAGGTCAACGGCAAGATGAAGGGCACCGTCACCCTGCCCGCGGACAGCGAGGAGGCCGACGTGGTGGCCGCCGCCCTGGCAGTGGACAAGGTGAAGAAGGCCACCGAGGGCATGAAGGTCGTGAAGACGATCCTGGTGAAAAACCGTCTCGTGAACCTCATTGTCAAGCCCTGCTGAAAAACCTGCGGGGATATTCAAGATTTTCCTTGACAATCCGGGAGCACTCTCGTATAATGTTCTCGTTAAAGCCATGTTCAATGGCCCTTACGTATCCTGGATTGAGCCGGATACCTCGGAGGGAGGGAAATATAGATGTCTGAGATCCACGTGAAGGATGGCGAGTCCATCGACAGCGCTCTGAAGCGTTTCAAGCGCAGCTGCGCCAAGGCTGGCGTCATCGCCGAGGTCCGTAAGAGAGAGCACTACGAGAGCCCCAGCGTGAAGCGCCGCAAGAAGTCTGAGGCCGCTCGCAAGAACAAGAACAAGCGATTCTATTGATCTTCCGAAAAACGTCCCGTGCCGAAAGGCGCGGGACGTTTTCTCTTTGCGTGAACCATTGATAATTGAGAATGGACGGTCGACGATGGGAAACTGGGTCATTTGCCGGGGAAGAGGCGGGGCAGGAGGTCCTGGACCTCTGGGTAGACGCAGAGGGCGTCGGGGATGCCGCTCTCCCGGGCGATCCGGAGCTTCCGGCGGAGGGTCTCGGCGTCGTCAAAGAGGACGAAGCGGGTCTCCCCACCCTTGCGGTAGGTGAAGTACCGGGCGCAGAGGGCCTGGGAGAAGAAGACGGCGGGCTCCTCCCGGAGGAGGGCGTCCAGCGCCTCGGCGGAGAGGGGCGTCCCCTGGCCGCTGGGGCAGGGGAGGGGGAAGTCCATCCGCAGGCGCTGGAGGTCCAGGGCGGCCTGACGCCAGCGCTGTTTGCCCTCCCGGAGGTACTGGCCCAGGTCCCCGCCGGAGACGGCGCTGTTCAGGAGCACCGTGCCGCCGGGGGCGGCGTAGGGCTCCGGCAGGTAGAGGGGCCAGCGGCGTCGGGGAAAGCGCTCCCCCAGGGATTGGGCCAGGGCGCGGAGGTCCTCCCGGGGGGCGGCCTCAAAGTCCAGCACGGCCCCGAGGAAGCCCCGGCGCAGGCACTCCCGCTCCAGGGCGGCGGCCAGGGCCTCCGGGTCCGGCAGGGGCGGGGCCTCCCGGTCGCTGAGGAGCAGGAGGCCGCCCTGGGTATTTAAGGGCAGGCTCTGGCGGAGAAGGCCGCTCTCCGGGCCCATCCGGTAGGCGGCGTAGGCCAGGCGGCAGGGATAGCGGGCGGCGTCCTGAGCCTCCCGGGGCGAGACGGCGAGATAGAGCACGGTGATACCCCCTTGTGATCCGGGCGGAGATCTGCTATACTGTGGGTGCGCCGAAACGGCGCAGACTACCCTATGAAAGTGCGAGGGCCGATATGAGCATTTCTCTGGTGCCGGATGTGCTGCTGCCGGATTACCGGGCGGTGACGCCGGACTTTCTGCAGGTGCGGGGCGTGACGCTGCTGCTCTGCGACCTGGATTTCACCCTGGCCCCCAAGTCCGTCCGGCATCCGGACGAGGCCGTCCGGGCCTGGATCGACAGCCTGCACGCGGCAGGCGTCACGGTGATGATCGTCTCCAACAACCGCTCCGGGCGGCGGGTGACGGACTTCTGCGCGGAGCTGGGCATCCCCTATCAGGGCCACGCCAAGAAGCCGGGGACCGAGGGCCTGGAGAAGGCCATGGCCCGGGCCGGGAAGGGGAACAGCGAGACCGCCATGCTGGGGGACAAGCTCCTCACCGATGTGCTGGCGGCGAAGCGGGCCGGGGTCCTGAGCCTGATGGTGGAGCCCCTGGGCGGGGCCGTGGGTCCCTGGCAGAAGGTGCTCCACGCCCTGCAGGCCCCGGCGAAGGCCCTCTGCCGGGAGAATACCCTGCGCCAAGGGAAAAAGAATCGCTGATTTCCGAAAGATTCTTTGGAAAACCCCTTGCAATACGGGGCCGCTTGGGATAAAATATTACAGGTCAATTTTTACAGTGATACGGAGAAAATGTCCTCCTGCGGGTCGTTTTCTCAGAGATTTGAAGGAGGAACAAAGCTATGCCTACCATTACTGCAGGCGATTTCCGCAACGGCGTTACCTTTGAGATGGACGGGAAGGTCATGACCGTCGTCGAATTCCAGCACGTGAAGCCCGGCAAGGGCGCGGCCTTCGTCCGCACCAAGTACAAGAACGTCATGACCGGCGCCATCCGCGAGGAGTCCTTCAACCCCACCGCCAAGTTCGAGCAGGCGGTGGTGGAGCGCAAGGACGCCGAGTACAGCTACAACGACGGCGACCTCTACTACTTCATGGACCCCGAGACCTATGACATGATCCCCCTGAACAAGGATGTCCTGGGCGAGGCCTTCAAGTTCGTCAAGGAGAACACCATGTGCAAGCTGGTGAGCTACAAGGGCAGTGTCTTCGCCGTGGAAGTCCCAAACTTCATGGATCTCGTCATCACCGTGGCCGAGCCCGGCGTCCGGGGCGACACCGCTACCAACGTCATGAAGCCCGCCACCCTGGAGACCGGCGCCCAGATCAAGGTGCCCCTGTTCATCAACGAGGGTGAGAAGATCACCGTGGATACCCGCACCGGCGAGTATCTGGGCCGCGCCAAGGACTGATTGCAAAGAAAAGGGGGAGCGGATCCCCCTTTTCCCGTCCCCGCCCCGGCGGAGACCGATAGAAAAACCATCGCTGCTTTTGCGAAAAGAAAGGAGCTGCTACCATGGAAATCACCGAGAAGGTCGCGTATCTCAAGGGTCTCGCCGAGGGCCTGGGCCTGGACAAGGAGACCAAGGAGGGCAAGATCATTGCCGCTATGATCGACATCCTGGACGACATCGCCCTGGAGCTGGAAGACCTGGGCGACGGCCTGGAAGAGGTCTGTGACGGTCTGGACGCCGTCAGCGAGGACCTGGAGGACGTGGAAGACATCGTCTATGACGAGTATGATGAGGACGACTTCGACGAGGAAGAGGACGACGAGGAAGAGGAAGAGTGCTACGCCACCACCTGCCCCAACTGCGAGGAGACCGTCTTCTTCGATGAGGATGTCCTCAACGACGGCGAGGTCATCTGCCCCAACTGCGGCGAGAAGCTGGAGTTTGACCTGGGCGACCTGGAGGAGGAAGAGGACGGCGGCGACGAGGAGTGATCCTCTCCCCATCCCCGGATTCCGGAAGAAAGAGAGCCGCGCGCCCCAATGGGGCGCGCGGCTTTTCGGTTTTTGCGATGGTGGAGAATTGATAATTGAGAATGGACAATTGAGAATTGGTGATCGGGCGGGTCAGCGGCCCAGGGCGTGGAGGGCGGCGCCGTAGGCGGTGGCGAAGGTGGCGTTCTCCGGGATGATGTAGTGGATGCCGTAGAAGCGCTCAAAGGTCTCAAAATTGGGGCGGGTCTGGTCCAGGGTGGTGACGGAGCCGGTGAGGATGACCTCCTTGGCCGGGCAGGTCTTGGTGGCCAGCACCGTCATGGTGCCGATGGCCTGGAGCACCAGGTTCACGACGCCGGCGGCCAGGTCCGCGTGGCTGGCGTCCTCCGCCACGTTGCCGAAGTTGGCGGCGGTGAGGTCGGAGGCGAGGATTTCCGTGCTGTTGCGGGAGATGTCCCCCACCATGAGGTCCACGTTCTTGAGGTTGCCGTCCGCCGCCAGGCGCTTGATCTGGCCAAAGCGCTCCATGTCCACCAGCCGCCGGCAGAGGCCGCCCAGGGTGCCGCCGCCGATGCCGCTGCCGCAGATGTGCTTCACCGTGTTCTCATTGACGTAGAGGAAGGAGGTGCCGGTGCCCATGGAGACCACCAGCGCCGTCTTCCGCCCGGCCAGGGCCAGCGCGCCCTTGCCCACGGCGTTGAACTCGTCCACCTGGGTGGTGGGGATGCCGTAAATGTCCCCATCCACAAAGGTGGCGCCCTGGCCGGTGAGACAGATGCGGTCGATATCGTGCAGGGAGAGCTGGTTGCTGGCAATGAAGCTGCCCATGGCTCCAAAGAGGGAGGTGAGCTGGTCCTCGCCCTTGGTGCGGAGCATCCCCAGGGTGGTGCCGTCCTGCCGGAGGCCCACCACCTTGGTGGTGGAGCAGCCAATGTCGATGCCGAGAATGATACCCATGTCTGATGTACCTCATTTCCGCGGGGGAGACCCGCGTGGTAGTCGTTCCATCATAATCCGGAAACTGGCAAAAGTCAATGGGATTTCCCGTTTTTCCCCCATTCCTTCCGCAGGGAAAAAAGATGCGGAAACGGCTTGCTTTTCCCCGGTCCTGCCCCTATAATAGGAGATTGAATCCGGTGGGCGGACGGCACCCGCCCCTCCGGCGGAACACGGCCCGGGAAGAGCCCCGGGCGGGAGCAATTGAGGTGTTTTATGAAAGAGGAAAAGCTGAACCTGAGCCTTCTCTGCGACTTCTACGAGCTCACCATGGGCAACGGCTATCTGAAGGCCGGGTATCAGGACCGCATCACCTATTTTGACGTCTTTTTCCGGGACGTGCCGGACAACGGCGGCTTCGCCATCTGCGCGGGCCTGGACCAGTTCATCGACTATGTGGAGAACCTCCGCTTCTCCGAGGAGGACATCAGGTACCTCCGGAGCAAGGGGCTCTTCTCCGAGGAATTCCTGGACTATCTGCGCCATTTTCAGTTCACCGGCGACATCTGGGCCATCCCCGAGGGGACGCCCATCTTCCCCCGGGAGCCCATCCTGACGGTCCGGGCCCCGGCCATCCAGGCCCAGCTCATCGAGACCTTCGCCCTGCTGTGCCTGAACCACCAGAGCCTCATCGCCACCAAGGCCAACCGCATCGTCCGGGCGGCGGATGGCCGCATGGTGCTGGAGTTCGGCTCTCGCCGGGCCCAGGGGACGGACGCCGCCATCACCGGCGCGAGAGCCGCCTACATCGGCGGCTGCAAGGGCACGGCCTGCGCCCTCTCGGACCGGGTCTTCGGCGTGCCCGCCGGCGGCACCATGGCCCACGCCTGGGTGCAGATGTTCCCCAGCCAGTACGAGGCCTTCAAGACCTACTGCGAGATCTATCCCCACAACGCCGTGCTGCTGGTGGACACCTACAATACCCTGAAATCCGGCGTGCCGGACGCCATCCGGGCCTTCAACGAGGTCCTGAAGCCCCTGGGCGTCACCAAGTGCGGCATCCGGCTGGACTCCGGCGATATCACCTATCTTTCCCAGCAGGCCCGGAAAATGCTGGACGAGGCGGGCTGGACGGAGTGCGAGATCTCGGCCTCCAACTCCCTGGATGAGTACATCATCCGGGACCTGCTGCTGCAGGGGGCCAAAGTGGACATGTTCGGCGTGGGCGAGCGGCTCATCACCGCCCGCAGCGAGCCTGTCTTCGGCGGGGTCTACAAGCTGGCCGCCGTGGAGGA
>SFLD01000012.1 GCA_004553545.1 Clostridiales bacterium
CCTCCTCAATAAAAGCATTCTTTCAAAATGGTGTACCTTTCTGTAAAAGGCACAAAAGTTTATGCAAAATTGTTATATCATAAAGCAATAAAATTTTCCATATCGATTTGACGAAAAGCCACACAAAACAGCGAAGTAAAAACTGGTTATGTTTTCTTTACAGAAAGGTACACATTCCTGTAAAAACACCCCCTTTACAACAACTTGGCTTTTTCGTAAATCTCCGCCCGATAGCGAAACGTGGACAACGGCATTTTGCACTCTTTTGCCGCCGCGGTTCCTGTGATTTCACCGCTTTTCCAACGCTGATAGACGGCGTGGAAGTTCTCCGGCAACGGTTTGGGAACCCGCCCGAAGCGGATTCCCTTTGCTTTCGCCGCTGCAATGCCCTCTGCCTGACGCTGACGGATATTGATGCGTTCGTTCTCGGCAACAAATGAAAGAACCAGCACCACAATGTCGATACCCTTATCTTTTGTGAGCATCCTCAATTGCTCCAAGATTTCCGCGTAATTGCGCCCCAGACGGTCGATGCTCTTGATATAGAGCAGATCGTCTTTTTTCATTTTTCGCAGCAGCTTCTTATACTGCGGACGCTCAAAATCCTTGCCGGACTGTTTGTCGATATAAACATTTCTCTCAGGTACGCCCACTTCCCGGAGGGCAATGACCTGTCGATCTTCATTTTGCTCTCTGGTGGAAACACGGATGTACCCATAAATTTTCTGCTCGATCTTATTTTCTCCGTTTCTGCCACACAATGTCGTACCCCAGCACGTCTGCAAGCTCCACCGCCTCGCCGTAGCGAAGCGAGCCGCGCTTGAGCTTGCCGGAGAGATTGGGAACGCTGCGGCTCCAGCCGTATTCATCGGAGAGGTAGTCCACCACCTCGGTCATGGTCATGCCGGTGCGGACGATGTAGGACTTGATCTCGTTGCGATAAGTTTCAGATTTTCTCATATTCAAATGTTCCTCCTGTTTTTTCGATACGCTCTATGGTAAAATGGGTTTGTCAAATCATGACACCCATTCGCCATAGGGCGCTGATTTTTGATGTACGGCTTTTCGCTGGAAATACCGTCGATGATGCGTTGGTCACAGGCGGCACCTTCCGTTTTTGCCGTTTGATGTGTCTTTGCGTGAAACGGCGAAATATCATGTTGAACGACAAACGTCGTTCACTGCTGAATAGCGCTCTATTCCGTGCATATAACCGCACAGAGCGGAAAACTATTTCGCTGTTTTCACTTGCTTTGATTTTTACGTTTGATTTTGCCGCTCTTTCCGAACGTCGTTCCTGCCCGGAGGATCGCTCCCGGCGTTTCGTTCTCCTTGGTGCGCTGGATGCGGCACTTCGCCGGAGGACATATCCCGTTCGGACGGTCATGCAATTTTCAAGGTTCAGGTGCGATTGCAAGACCATTTTAGCGAAAAATATAGCCCTCTCCCGTATATCCAAGAAGAGGTCGGAAAACGCGCCGAAAAACGCAGATTTCCACGCTTATGGACAAGAACGAGACCGGGCAGGAATTTGAAAGGAGGCGCCGCTATGCAGCCAAAGCTCACCATTCAGGAACGGCTCAAAGACCTGCGCGTAGAGCGCAGCCTGACGCTGGAACAGCTATCTGCGGAAACAGGCATCTCAAAGTCTGCGCTGGGAAAATACGAAGCCGACGATTTCAAGGACATCAGCCCGTTCAGCATGGTAGAGCTGGCAAAGTTCTACGGCGTGTCCACCGACTATCTGCTGGGGCTGACAGAACAAAAAAATCACCCAAACACAGAGCTGGACGCTCTGCATTTGGGTGATGATGCAATCGAGGTATTGAGAACGGGGAAGTTTAATCACCGGTTGCTGTCGGAGCTGATCTGCCACAGGGATTTTCAGCGATTCATGCTGGACGCCGAAATTTACGTTGACCGGATTGCGGATATGCGGGTCAATGATATGAACGCCGTGCTGGAAGCGGTTCGGCAGATGGCATTGATGAAAAACGGCGGCGATGAAAATGACCTGCACCTGCGGACACTGGAAGTCGCGCAGATCAGAGAGGACGAGTATTTCGGAAGCCTGATTGCAGATGACCTGAAAGGTATTCTCCGTGACATTCGGAATGAGCATCGTCCCGACACCATGACTGCGGATGAAACGTCCCTTGTCGCAACCGTGCAGGGGCAGTTGCAGGATGCAATGAACTTTGAGGGCAGTTCCGAGGAAAAGCAAGTCCGTTCATTTCTTGCCACATTCGGTATTGATTATGACAAGCTCTCGAAAGAGC
Organism: Clostridiales bacterium; assembly: GCA_004553545.1. Lineage (GTDB taxonomy): Bacteria > Bacillota > Clostridia > Oscillospirales > Oscillospiraceae > Oscillibacter. The sequence goes on from SFLD01000012.1 coordinate 2,280, forward strand.
AGTTCGTCTCGCTGATTGAAATACTCAAGCTGTCCAAGTACTTGAAAAGCCCCATCAACCAGCGCGGGAAAACGACCATGACCCACGGCAAGGGAAAACGGAAACGAAAATAAGTAAAATCGGCACCTGCTTTTTCAGGCAGGTGCCAATTTCTGTTACCCTATAATGCGCTCGAATTTTTGGCGTAAGTGGCGTAAGTTTGGCGTAAATCCGCTTTTCCGCATTCAAAAAATCAAGCAATTTCAAGGCTTTGCGGTGTCTCTTAGTACATGCCGCCCATGTCGCCCATGCCGGGGGCGGCGGGAGCTGCGGGGGGCTCGGGCTTGTCGGCGACCAGGGACTCGGTGGTGAGGACCATGGCGCTGACGGAGGCGGCGTTCTCCAGGGCGGAGCGGGTGACCTTGGCGGGGTCGATGATACCGGCGGCCACCATGTCGCAGTACTCCTCCTTATAGGCGTCGAAGCCGTAGCCGGGCTGGCTGGAGCGGACCTTCTCCAGGATGACGGAGCCATCGAGACCAGCGTTGGCGGCGATCTGACGGATGGGGGCCTCCAGGGCCTTGGCGATGATGCGGACACCGGTCTTCTCGTCGCCCTCCACGGAGCCCAGCAGGGCCTCCACGGCGGGGATGACGTTCACGAAGATGGTGCCGCCGCCGGCGACCACGCCTTCCTCCACGGCGGCGCGGGTGGCGTTCAGGGCGTCCTCGATGCGGAGCTTCTTCTCCTTCATCTCGGTCTCGGTGGCAGCGCCGACCTTGATGACGGCCACGCCGCCGGAGAGCTTGGCGAGACGCTCCTGCAGCTTCTCCTTGTCATACTCGCTGGTGGTGGTGCCGATCTGGGCGCGGATCTGGGCGACGCGGTCGCGGATCTCCTGGCTGTCGCCGGCGCCGTCTACGATGGTGGTGGTCTCCTTGGTGACCTTCACCTGACGGGCGCGGCCCAGCATGGAGATGTCGGCGGTCTTCAGCTCCAGGCCCACCTGCTCGGAAATCACGGTGCCGCCGGTGAGGGTGGCGATGTCCTGCAGCATCTCCTTGCGGCGGTCACCGAAGCCGGGGGCCTTGACGCAGACCACGTTCAGGGTGCCGCGCAGACGGTTCACGATGAGGGTGTTGAGGGCCTCGCCCTCCACGTCCTCGGCGATGATGACCAGCTTCTTGCCGCTCTGGACCAGCTGCTCCAGGATGGGCAGGATGTCCGCGATGACGGAGATCTTCTTATCGGTGATGAGGAGGTAGGCGTCGTCGATGACGGCTTCCATCTTCTCGGTGTCGGTGACCATGTAGGGGGTGATATAGCCGCGGTCGAACTGCATGCCCTCCACCACCTCGCTGTAGGTCTCAGCGGTCTTGGACTCCTCGATGGTGATGACGCCGTCGGCGCTGACCTTCTCCATGGCGTCGGCGATCAGCTTGCCGATGAACTCGTCGCCGCTGGAGACGGCGCCGACCCGGGCAATGTCCTTGGAGCCGTCCACGGTCTTGGCCTGCTTCTTGACCTCAGCCACGGCGGCCTCGACAGCCTTGGCCATACCCTTGCGGACCACGATGGGGTTGGCGCCGGCAGCCAGGTTCCGGAGACCCTCCTGGATCATGGCCTGGGCCAGCAGGGTGGCGGTGGTGGTGCCGTCGCCGGCCACGTCGTTGGTCTTGGTGGAAACTTCCTTCACCAGCTGGGCGCCCATGTTTTCAAAGGGATCATCCAGCTCGATCTCCTTGGCGATGGTGACGCCGTCGTTGGTGATGAGGGGCGCGCCGAACTTCTTGTCCAGCACCACGTTGCGGCCCTTGGGGCCCAGGGTGACTTTGACGGTATCGGCCAGCGTATCCACGCCGTTCTGCAGTGCCTTGCGGGCTTCCTCGCCGCGCTTGATAAGCTTAGACATAGAATCAATCCTCCAAGTAATGAGATAAGAATGAGATCAGACAGGCTTCCGCCGCTTCAGCGCCGGCAGGAATCAAAGCATTTTCCGGCGGCGTGTACGTCGGAAAAGGCTTTGCCTTGACCGCCTTGGGCGGCGCCGCCGGCGGCCGGCGTCACTGGGGGGAAGCGAAAGGGGACAGTCCCCTCTTTATTCGACAATTGCCAGGATATCGTGCTGACGGACGACGACGTACTCGGTGTCCTCCAGGGTGACCTTGGTGCCGGCGTACTTGTCGGTGATGACGCGGTCGCCCACCTTTACGGTCATGGTGACTTCCTTGCCGTCCACGGTGCCGCCGGGGCCAACGGAGATGACTTCCGCCACAGTGGGCTTCTCCTTGGCAGAGCCGGTGAGGATGATGCCGCCCTTGGTGGTCTCCTCCGTCTCCACCATTTTCAGGATGACGCGATCAGCCAGCGGGGTGAGTTTCATAGTCAGGTTCCTCCTTATATTTTTATGATTTCATGAGAACGTATTTCAGGTGTTAGCACTCGAACTTCCTGAGTGCTAACATCGCTATCATAGTACAGCCGTCCCGATTTGTAAAGAGGGATTTTGTAAATAAGTTGTGAATCCCTTCGGGGGGATTTCCGGCGGGCCGGCGCAGTCCATTTCCGACGGAAAACGACCCTTTTCTTGACAGGAAGGGAGTCTGCGCTTATGATAGTTCCAGAAAAAAAGACGGGCCGCAGGCCCGGGAGAAGGGGAAAACGGCATGCAGCATGGGAAACGGGAGAAACGGACGGAGGGGGGCGTCCTGCCCTGGCTGTGGCTGCCCACAGCGGTGACGGTCCAGGAGCTGGCGTTGCACCTTTACGCCTTCGGCGGGGAGGGGCGCTTCCTCTATGTGCTGCTCTTCTCCCTGGCCTTCGGCGGCATGGGGGATGTTCTCTGCGCCCTCTGCTCCGGCCGGGGACGGCGCGCCGCCGCCGGCATCCTGACGGTGCTGGGCACCCTCTGGCTGGGGGCGCGGGACAGGTGCTGCAGTTCTGGCGGGAGACCCTGGGCGGCATGACCCGGGCCTGGCTGCCTCTTCTCGTGATCCTGGCCCCCGGCGCTTTCTACTTCCTCCGGGGACGGCGGCTGCTGCCGGAGGGCGGCGTCGCCCGGAAGACCGTGGCCCTGGCGGCAGGCGTCACGGCGGCGGTGCAGCTTTTGACGGTGCTGCTGGTCTGCGGGGACGACCGGGGGGCCGTTTCCCCCCGCTACCTCTACCGGGAGGAGTTCATCGCGGAGCAGTCCGTGGAGAGCTTCGGCGTCCTCACCACCCTCCGGCTGGACCTCTGCCAGCTCCTGGGCATCCCCCGGGGCGGCGGTACGGCGCCGGATGCCTCCGCGGCATCGGCCTCCGGCAGCGTCTCTGCGGAGGAGCCGCCGGAGATCCCGGAGCCGGAGCCCATCGTCTACGGGGACAATGTCATGGCCATCGACTTTGAGACCCTGATGGAGGGTCACGACGCCACGCTCCGGAAGATGGACGAGTGGTTCGCCGCCCGGACGCCCACCAGGCAGAATGAGTATACTGGGTACTTCGCCGGGAAGAACCTGATCCTTTTCACGGCGGAGGGCTTCTCCCGCTTCGCCGTCCGGGAGGATGTGACCCCCACCCTCTACCGGCTGGCCAACTCCGGCTTCGTCTTTGAGAACTTCTATAACCCCCTCTGGTGGGCCTCCACCACCGACGGGGAGTACGCCGTCTGCACGGGGCTCATCCCCAAGTCCGGCTGCTGGTCGCTGTACCGCTCCGGGGAGAACGAGCTTTTCTTCTGCCTGGGCAACCAGTTCCGCGCCCTGGGCTATGGCACCCGGGCCTACCATGACCATACCTACACCTACTACAACCGGGATGTCTCCCACCCCAACATGGGCTATGACTACCAGGGCGTGGGCAACGGCCTGGAGGTGAAGAAGACCTGGCCGGAATCGGATCTCGAGATGATGCAGCAGACCCTGCCGGAGTACGTGGGGGACGCCCCCTTTCACACCTACTACATGACCGTCAGCGGCCACATGAACTATAACTACATGGGCAATTCCATGTCCGCCAAGCATAAGGATGAGGTGGCCCACCTGGGTCTCAGCGAGGCGGCGGGGGCGTACCTGGCCTGCCAGATGGAGCTGGATCGTGCCCTGGAGTATACCCTCCAGTACCTGGAGGAGACGGGCCACCGGGAGGATACCGTTCTCTGCCTCTCCGCCGACCACTACCCCTACGGCCTGGAGCAGGAGACCCTGACGGAGCTCAACGGCGGCGAGAGCGTGGACATGCGCTTTGACGTCTACCACAGCACCCTCATCCTCTGGAGCGGCAGCATGACGGAGCCGGTCCGGGTGACGAAGCCCTGCTCCAGCCTGGACATCCTGCCCACCCTCTCCAACCTCTTTGGCCTGGAGTATGACTCCCGCCTCCTCATGGGCCGGGACATCCTCTCGGATTCCGAGGGGCTGGTGGTGCTCTCGGACCGGAGCTTCCTGACGGAGAGCGGCCGCTACGACGCCGCCAAGGATACCTTCACCCCCGTCCCCGGCGTCACCGTGCCGGAGGGCTACGTCAAGTCCCACCAGCAGGCCATCAACGGCATGTTCAGCAACTCCCGCCTGATCCTGGAGCAGGACTACTACCGCAAGCTCGGCCTCAGTCACAGCGAGTGAGACCGCAGAAAGGCCCCCGGAAGCAGCGCTTCCGGGGGCCTTTTTTATTCTTCCACTTCCGGCAGCAAGGGGGAGTACATCATGATGGCGTCGTTGGTGAAGAGGGGCTGGTCCTCCAGAAAGTTTCCCTCCCGGTCGAAGACCCGCCGCCAGATGGCGTTGTGGCGGACGTAGCCGCCCCAGCTGGCCTGGTCCATCCGGGCGTCCCGCTCCTGGATCTCGAAGCGGTGGCGGGGCGGGGCCGTGGCCAGCCACTCTCCCTCCAGATTTTTCTTTCCTACCCGCAGGCGGAGCTGGTAGGTCTCCTGGGTGTCGTTGCGGAGCATCAGGTCCCGGTGGGGGTAGGCGCAGGTGGCCCCAGTGCCGAAGGGCTGGGTGCGCTGGGCATCCGGAAAGACATCGTGGGAGTGGCGGTAGCGCTCCGCCACCGTGAGGTCCGTGTGGAGGGTCATCCAGAAAATGAGGTTGGAGAGCTGGCAGAGGCCGCCGCCCACATCGCTGCCGATGCGGCCCAGGAAGAGCACCATGCCGGGGAGGTAGCCGCGCCTCGCGCTGGGCTTCCCGATGAGCCGCCAGTAGCTGAGAGTTTCGCCGGGGCGGAGCAGGACACCGTCCAGTTTTTCCACCGCCAGACGGAGGTTTACCACCTTGTTGCGCTGGAGCTCCATGTCCTCGCCCCGGAGCTGGCGGAGCAGGGGCGTTTCGTGGCTGGCCTGAAGGTAGGGGAGGGAGTCCCGCCGCCGCTCCCTGGCCCAGCGGTACCTGGGGGAGCACCAGAGGGCGTAGCGCCGGGCGGCGTAGTACGCCTTGCCCAGCCGGAGCCGCAGCCAGCTCCGTTGGATGGGCGGGCGGAGCGCCCGGTTCTTGGGGTCCACCATGGAATGACCTCCTTTTTCCGGAAAATTTCTGTCCCCAGTTTACCTGCTTTTACCGGAAAATTCCCCACAAATCGGAAACAAACAGTGACAAAACGGAAACAGGGGACGGAAGCCGCGCCTCGTTCCGCCGCCAGACTCGCATGGAACGCCCCATCCGTCTCCCCTCCTCCAACACTGCGCAGGGGCGGCCCTGCGTGTTTGCCCGGACATGCCCGCACATACCCAAACGCCGGCAAAAAAGGTCCCTCCGCAGAGACGGAGGGACCTTTTGACACAATATCATGACAGAATGAGACAAAATAGTGGTTATTTCTGCGCGCTTCGCCGCTCTCTCCCGTTGGTGGGACGGGCGTCCAGGGGGAGGTACAGCAGCTCCAGCAGAGGGAGGATCAGTTCCAGCAAAAAGTCCATCGTTGTCTCCTTTCACGTCAGAAGTGCGGATATTTCAGCGGGCGGTGGCGTTGGGGTCGCAGCCCTGGGGACCGAAGAAGAGGAGCTTTTTGGGGGAGAGGCCCATGGTGACATCGTGGCAGCGGAAGCACTCGCCGTCGAGACAGACGGTGAGCTCCTCCTCCGAGCGGATGCGGAGCTTCTGGGGGGTGACGATGCGGAAGACATCCTGGGGGAGCTTGGCGTGGTCCCCGGCGGAGTAGGCGCCGAAGAGCGTCGCGAAGCGGGGGCGGCTGATGTTCTTCACCAGGACGGTCTGAAGGACGCCGTCGTCCATCCGGGCCTCCGGAACGGGGGTGGAGCCGCCGCCGTAGCAGCGGCCGTTGCACATGGCGGCCAGGGCGTACTCGCCCTCCAGCTCCTCCTCGTCCACCGTGATCTTCCAGTGCTGGCCGATGCCCCGGAAGAGGAAGTTCACCGCCACGCTGGCAAGATAGCTGCCCCGGCCGGAGAGCAGGGGGGAGTCCCCCAGCTCGTGGACGCTCTCGGCCACCCGGGCGTCGATGCCGCAGCAGGCGATGGTGAGGCAGTCCCGGCCGTTGCACTCGATGAGGTCCAGGGGGAACTGGGCCCCGTCCCAGAGGTTCTCCGCGTCCGCGAAGCGGGCGGCGTCGGGGCCGAAGTTCTTGAGGAAGTCGTTGCCGGTGCCGATGGGGATGCAGGTCATGGCGGCGTTGGGGAAGCCCGCGAGACCGTTGGCCACCTCGTTCACGGTGCCGTCGCCGCCGCAGGCGTAGACCCGGATCTCGTCCCCGGTCTCCGCCAGCCGTCTCGCCATGTCGATGGCCCCGCCGGGGCGCTCCGTCAGAAGGCAGTCCACGCGGAGGCCATGCTTTTCCCGCAGGGCCTCCGCCATGGTGTAGATCCTGCCGGTCTGGTCCTTCTTCCCCGCCTTGGGGTTCATGATGAAAATGTGCCGCATACCGTGGGCGCCTCCCTGGGCGGCGATGGCCGCCGTGTTATTTTCCGTACTGGAATACGTCGCATTTGAGCATACCGTTGTAGAGCTTGCGTTTCTTGTCCGCCGGGCGGCCGAAGGCCCGCTCAAACTCCGTGTGGGAGCTGAGCACCAGCACCCGCCATTTCGGCGGCAGGTCCCGGACGGCTCTGCCGAAGACCCGGTAGAGCGCCTCGGCCTCCTGCTTCTCCAGAAGCCGCTCGCCGTAGGGGGGATTCGTCACCAGCTGGCCGTATTCGCTCTCCCGGTGGAACGTTCCGGCGTCGGCCACCTCAAAGCGGATGCAGTCCTCCACCCCGGCCAGCTCCGCGTTGTGCTTCGCCAGCTCCACCGCGGCGGGGTCGATGTCCCCGCCCCAGATGTCGTAGGTGCCGTGGAATTCCTTATCCATCGCCTCGTCGGCGGCGTCCAGCCAGAGCTTCGAGTCCATGCTCCGCCACTTCTGGGCGGCGAAGCTCCGGTCCAGGCCGGGAGCCCGGTTCTTGGCGATGAGGGCCGCCTCGATGGGGATGGTGCCGCTGCCGCAGAAGGGGTCGCAGAAGGGGTCCTTCCCCCGGTAGCGGGAGAGGGTCACGAGGGCCGCCGCCAACGTCTCCCGCAGGGGCGCGCCCATGTTCCGGGCCCGGTAGCCCCGCTTGTAAAGCCCCTCGCCGGAGGTGTCCAGGTAGAGGGTGGCGATGTCCTTCACGATGGCGAACTGGATCTGGTAGCGGCTGCCGCTCTCCGGCAGGGTCTCAAGACCGTAGGCCGCCCCCAGGCGCTTGGCCGCCGCCTTCTTCACGATGGCCTGGCAGGCGGGGACGGAGTGGAGGGTGGAGTTCAGGGACCAGCCCTTCACGGGGAACTCCCCCTCCCGGGGGATGTGATCCTCCCAGGGGAGGGCGGCCACGCCCTGGAAGAGGGCCTCAAAGTCCGGGGCCGGGAAGCTGCCCAGCTCCATCAGCACCCGCGCGCCGCAGCGCAGGCTGATGTTGAGCCGGGCGATGTCCGCGAGGGTCCCTTCGCAGTGGACCCGGCCATTCTCGGCGTGGACGTCCTTTAAGTCCAGCCGCTTCATCTCATCTGCCACCAGGCTCTCCAGGCCGAAGAGGCAGGGAACGGTCAAACGCATAGGGTCTCCTTCCGCCCATCCGCCCGAAGGAAAGGATAGGCATAATAATACAACCATACTATACAATGCCCGGGCGGAAAGCGCAAGCGTCCGGGGGCGCTCTGCCTTGGGTCCCGGGGCCTGGAGGGGGCGGAAAGGCGCGCTTCTGCGGGGAAAACCGGGTGTTAAGATAGCGTTAAGAAATGTTTTCCGACCGGAGAAAGCCGTGGGAAGGGGCGGCTGCGTTTGTAATCAAATTGAAACACATTTCCCCCTGTGGGTATGGTACAATGAAAGCGGAAGAAAGCCGTCCCCGTCCCGCGGACCGCTCCCGGAAGGGGGGGAAGCGGGGAATTTCCCCTGTTTTCGGGGATGTAACGGCAAAGTTGCGGGGATTTTTCCCCGATGACAGCCCAGCTTGCTGGTCAAAGGGTCCAAAATGGGCTACCATAGAGCCAGGACGAGAGGAGGAGTGGCCCATGGCCTTTGGAGAACGGCTGCAGGAGGTCCGCCGGGCGGCGGGGCTCACCCAGGAGCAATTCGCGGAGGAGCTGAACGTCTCCCGGCAGGCGGTGTCCCGCTGGGAATCCTGCCGGGGCTACCCGGAGATGGAGAAGCTCCTCTACCTCTGCAACCGCTACGGCGTCACCCTCAACCAGCTCTTTTCCGAGGAGGTCCCTCTGGGGGAGGCGGACATCCCCGCCCCCAAGGAGCCGCCCCGGATGGAGGAGCCGTCCCTCCGGAAGGAATTCCGGAATTTCATCAGCAATCTTTCCCTGCGGGGGCAGCTCAGCGGCCTGGCCGTGGTGCTCTTCACGGCGCTGCTGATCGTGCTCTGCGCCAGGGGATTGCAGGGAGGTTCAGAAGCTATGGATAATGTGATGACCCTGGTCTGGACGGGGGCCGTCATCCTCTTTGGCATCGCCGAGGGGCTGACCGCCGGGCTCGTCTCCATCTGGTTCGTGTTCGGGTCCCTGGCGGCCCTGGCGGCGGCGTTCCTGAACGCCTCCCTGGGGGTGCAGGTGGCGCTCTTCGTCCTGGTCTCGGCGGTGACACTGGCCCTGACCCGGCCTATGGTGCGCAGGCTCATGCGCCGCCGCAGCGAGCCCACCAATTTGGACCGGGTGGTGGGGAAGACCGGACGGGTCACCGAGACCATCGACAACGCCGTCCCCAGCGGGGCGGTCTATGTGGGCGGGAAGACCTGGACCGCCCGCAGCGAGGGGGAGGAGATCATCCCTGCCGGGAGCCAGGTCACGGTGGTGCGCATCGAGGGGGTCAAGCTCCTCGTGAAAAATGAGAAAAAAGTGGAGGTAACGAAAGAATGAAATGGATCCCTGTGGCCATCCTGGCCGTCGTCATCCTGGCGCTGATCGTCGCCAACATCCAGATCGTCCAGCAGTCCCGGGCGTATGTGGTGGAGCGGCTGGGCGCGTTCCGGGCCGTGTGGGGCGTGGGCCTCCACGTGAAGCTGCCGTTTTTTGAGCGGGTGGTGAAGAAGGTCAGCCTCAAGGAGCAGGTGGCGGACTTCCCGCCCCAGCCCGTCATCACCAAGGACAACGTCACCATGCAGATCGACACCGTCATCTACTTCCAGATCACGGACCCCAAGCTCTATACCTACGGCGTGGAGCACCCCATGAACGCCATTGAGAACCTGACGGCCACCACCCTGCGGAACATCATCGGCGACATGGAGCTGGACCAGTCCCTCACCAGCCGCGATGTCATCAACTCCCGGATGCGCTCCATCCTGGACGAGGCCACGGACCCCTGGGGCATCAAGGTCAACCGGGTGGAGCTGAAGAACATCATCCCGCCGAAAGAGATCCAGAACGCCATGGAGAAGCAGATGAAGGCCGAGCGGGAGCGCCGGGAATCCATCCTGCAGGCCGAGGGCCAGAAGCAGAGCCAGATCCTGGTGGCCGAGGGCGAGAAGCAGAGCGCCATCCTGCGGGCGGACGCCGAGAAGCAGGCCGCCATCCTCAAGGCCGAGGGCGAGAAGGAGGCCCGCATCATGGCGGCCCAGGCCGAGGCCCAGGCCATCCTGCAGGTCCAGCAGGCCATGGCGGACTCCCTGAAGCTCCTGAACGCCGCCGCCCCCAACGACCAGGTGGTGAAGCTCAAGGCCCTCGAGACCATGGAGAAGGTGGCGGACGGCCAGGCCACCAAGATCATCATCCCCAGCGAGCTCCAGGGCCTGGCGGGCCTCGCCGCCGGGGCCAAGGCTGTCTTCGCCGACGAGGAGAAGGCGTAAGATGGCGGAGCGCTTTCGCCGGGTACTGGACGAGGTGACGCCCCTGAACCGCACGGAGGTCTGGGCGGACACCGAGACCGGCGTCCAGTATCTCTACCATCAGCGGGGCGGGGACTCCGCGGGGCTCACGGTACTCCTGGGCCCGGACGGAAAGCCCCTGCTCTACCGGCCGGAAGACTGACACTGGGCGGCCCCGGACACCGGGGCCGCTTTCCCAAAAACACGAAGGGAGGGAACGGAATGGAACGGGATCTCTATGCCGTTGTCCGGCGGGGCAGCACCCACCGCCGGGACTGGCGGATGTGGGCGGCACTGTGCCTGGTGCTGGCGCTGGCCGTGACCACGCTGGTGCCCATCCTCTGGTCCGCCCATTACCAGCTCCGCTACCGGGACCTGCTGATCAAGCTTTCCCGCAGCACCAGCTACGCCTACCAGGAGGACAGTCTCACCGTGGAGCGGGACGGGGAGACCCGGTCTGCCAGCGGAGACTGCGGCTACCAGATCTATACCCTGGTGGCGGGCATCACCCCGGGCCGCTGGCGCAAGCCCCCGAAAGAGGACCCTGCCGTGCGCCTTTGCTACGGCGACGGCAGCACCCTGGAGCTGTGGGAGGTCTCCCTGAAAAACGGCAGCTCCCACGGCCTTTTCCTCTGGTACACGGACCCCCAGGGGAAGAGCGACGGCTATGACAGCAAGCTGCTGCACCTCTCCGGAGTGGAGCAGATCCTGAACTGGGACGCGAAGCTGGGACAGCCCGCCGCCCCATAAACCACCGGATGCCCCCGCAAGGGGGAGAAAGGAACGCACCTTGGAAGCGGAAAGAAGCCCCATCACCGTCCGCCGCATCGGCCCTGACCGGGCGGGGGACCTCCGCCTGCCCAACGAGCCCTTCCCCCTGCGGGGACGGCTGCACGTCAATTATGAGGACGACGCCTTCTCCTGGGCGGCGGAGACCTGGCCGGAGGACCGGGTCACCTACCAGACCTTTCCGGAGGAGGACTATGACTACGAGGCCATGAAGCACGACCACTTCTTTGTGGGAGCCTACCTGGGGGAGCGCTGTGTGGGCCTTGCCATTTTTGAGAAGCCCTGGAACCGCTGGCTCTACCTCTCCGACCTGAAGGCCTGCCGGGAGGTCCGGCGGATGGGCGTTGCCCGGAGGCTTTTGGAGGAGGGTATGGCCATCGCCCGGGAGGAGGGGTACCGGGGGGTCTCCACCATCTGCCAGGACAACAACCTGAACGCGGCCCTCTTCTACCTGGACGTCGGCTTCGACATCGGCGGCCTGGATACCCGGGTCTACGACGGCACAAAGCAGGAGGGGAAGCGTGACCTCTTCCTCTACCGGACGCTGTGAGGCGGCGGAAAACACGGAAATACAAGGGAAAGGCCCTCCGGAGCGGTGCTCCGGAGGGCCTTCTGATCGGCTTTTTCTGAAAAGGAAATGCGCTTTACAGCTTCGTCACCACGGGGATGACCATGGGATTGCGCTTGGTGGTCTTGAAGAGGTAGTTGCTGACGGCGGACTTGACGGCGCCCTTCAGGTCGCTCTCGTCCCGGCCCCGGCGGCCGGCCACGCCCTCGGCGGCGTCCATGGCGAGGTTCTCCAGCTCCCGTATCAGGTCCTCGGACTCCTTCACGTAGATGAAGCCACGGGTGATGATCTCGGGCCGGCTCAGGAGCCGCCCGTCGTGGCTGGAGACGGGGAGGACCACGACGACCATGCCGTCCTCGGCCAGGCGCTTGCGGTCCCGCATGACAACGGCGCCCACGTCGCCCACGCCGGAGCCGTCCACAAAGACCTCGCCTGCGGGGACGGAGCCATTGATCTTCATGGTCTTGCCGGTGATCTCGATGACGCTGCCGTTCTCCGCGATGGCGATGTGGCTGCGCTCCATGCCCATGGACATGGCCACGTCCTTGTGGATCTGCAGCATCCGCTGCTCGCCGTGGAGGGGGATGAAGAAGCGGGGCTTCGTCAGGGCGTGGATGATCTTCAGCTCCTCCTGGCAGGCGTGGCCGGAGACGTGGAGCATATCCGCCTTGTCATAGACCACCTTCACGCCCTTGCGGAAGAGCTCGTTGATGACCCGGGAGACGGTGACCTCGTTGCCGGGGATGGCGGAGGCGGAGATGATGACCTTGTCCCCGGGGCCCACCTCCACCTGCTTGTGGGTGGAGAAGGCCATGCGGTAGAGGGCGCTCATCTCCTCGCCCTGGGAGCCGGTGGTGACGATGACCTGCTTGTTCTTGGGTTGATTCTTGATCTTGGCGATGTCCATAAGGGTGTTCTTGGGGACCTTCATGTAGCCAAGCTCGGTGGAGACCTTCATGATGTTCTCCATGGAGCGGCCGGTGACGGCCACCTTCCGCCCGCAGGCGGCGGCGGCGTCCAGCACCTGCTGGATGCGGTGGACGTTGGAGGCGAAGGTGGTGACGATGATCCGGTCCTCGCAGCCCTGGAACTGGCGCATGAAGGTCTGGCCCACCACCCGCTCGCTCTGGGTGTAGCCCGGGCGCTCCACGTTGGTGGAGTCCGCCAGCAGGGCCAGGACCCCCTCCTTCCCCAGCTCGCCGAAGCGGGCCAGGTCGATGATGTTGCCGTCGATGGGGGTGGAGTCGATCTTGAAGTCGCCGGTGTGGACCACGGTGCCCAGCTTCGTGTGGATGGCGAAGGCCACGGAGTTGGCGATGGAGTGGTTCACGTGGATGAACTCCACCTGGAACTTCCCCGCCCGGACGGTGGTGCCGGGGTCCACGGTGGTGAGCTTGGTGGACTTCACGAGGCCGTGCTCCTCCAGCTTCAGCCGGATGAGCCCGGCGGTGAAGGGGGTGCAGAAGATGGGCATGTTCACCTGCTTCAGAACGTAGGGGATGGCGCCGATGTGGTCCTCATGCCCGTGGGTGATGAAAAGGCCCCGGATGCGGGCCCGGTTCTGCACGAGATAGCTGACGTCGGGGATCACGGAGTCGATGCCGTACATGTCGTCCCCGGGGAAGGCCATGCCGCAGTCCACCACGATGATCTCGCCGCCGCACTCGTAAACGGTCATGTTCTTGCCGATCTCATCGAGACCGCCAAGAGGGATGATTTTCAGTTTTTCTGCCATAGGTTCGGGATTCTCCTTTGATTCAATATGGATGTAGGGACAGTCCTGGAGGGAGGGGGCGGGGAGATGGGCGCACCACAAGAAGGCCCGGCCGTTGGCCGCACCAAACGCGCGCCGCCCGCCCCGCCTGTCCGGCCCCGCTTCGCCGGCAGGGAGGGGTGGGTCCCGCTCCGCTGACTCTCTGGACTTGTCATTTATTTGACTGCCCCGGGAAGCTCTGCCCGGGCAGTGAAATACCAATGAGACCGGGGGAGAGGGCGTTTCTCTCTGCCCTTCACCCGTCGGAATTTCTCCTAGTATAGCACAGGAATGGGCGTTTGTATACCTTTTTTTGTCGGCGGGGGCCTTCCGGCGGAAAAAAGCCGGGAAAATCCCGGCTTTGCGGTGCCTTTTCCTTGCAAGCGGGGGAAAAACCTGCTATACTATCAGAATTAAAAATGGGATGGAAGACCCATCCCGTGGCGGAGGGAGAGTTCCTCCCCGCCCAAGAGCGTGATGATCCGTCCAGGCCCCTCCGGGGCCCAGCGGTCCTGATAAGGAGTGTGCGTGATGAATCAAAAACTCTCCCGGCTCATGGAGCCCAACTGGAAGCTCTACTTCGCGGTGCTGGGGCTCTATGCCCTGCTGGCCATCCCCTTCCAGCCCTGGCTGGCGGCGGCGGAGCTGGCGGCGGCCATCGGGCTTTACGCCTGGTTCGTCCGCAGCAGCCGGGCCCGGCAGAAGAAGATCCTGCAGTATATCGACAGCATCACCGGCAGCGTGGACACCGCCAGCAAGTCCACCCTCATCAACTCCGAGATGAAGGTGGAGGACGCCGTGCCCCATTTTCCCACCAGCTGGCTGCTGGAGGGGAAGAGCCGCTGCCCGGAGCGGGTGGAGATGAACGGCCGCCGCTTCCAGGTCTACGGCAGCCTGCAGCGGGCCAAGGGCCGCAGCGCCCAGGGGTTGGTTGCCACCACCTACTGGGTGGACGTGACGGAGAGTGACAGCCTCCGGGAGAAGTACTCCGCCACCCGGCCCGTCATGGCCCTCATCCAGGTGGACAACTACGACGACCTCATGAAGGCCTGCCCGGATACCCAGCGCAGCGCCATCCTGGCCCAGATCGACGAGAAGCTGGGCCAGTGGGCGGAGGGCGTGGGCGTCCTCATCAAGACTCAGCGGGACCACTACCTCTTCCTCTTTGAGGAGGAGCACTTTGAGCACTTCGCCGCCGAGAAGTTCGCGGTGCTGGACTCCATCCGGGCCGTGAAGGTGGCGGAGGGCCTGAACCCCACCCTCTCCATCGGCGTGGGGAAGGACGCCGACAGCATGGCGGAGCTCTACAAGGGCGCGAACCTCTCCCTGGAGATGGCTCTCTCCCGGGGCGGCGACCAGGCGGTGGTGCGGACGAAGCAGGACTTCTCCTTCTACGGCGGCCGGACCAAGACCACGGAGAAGCGGACCAAGGTCAAGTCCCGGGTCATGGCCAACGCCCTGGGCGAGCTGATGGAGGATGCCAAGCAGATCTACATCATGGGCCACAGCTACGCGGACATGGACGCCCTGGGCGCCGCCGCGGGCCTCATGTGCATCGCCCGGAAGCGCCGCCGCAAGGCCCAGATCATCATCGACCAGGACAACAACGCCGCCCAGCTGGTGCTGGCGCAGCTGAGGAAGCTGCCGGAGTACGCCGGGGCCTTTGTGGACAAGCAGGAGGCCTTCCTGCGGCTGCAGCCGGGGACCCTTCTCATCGTGGTGGACACCAACCGCCCGGACTTCGTGGAGGCCCCCCAGGTGCTGGAGAGCTGCAACCGCGTGGCGGTCATCGACCACCACCGCCGGGCCGCCAGCTACATCGAGAACGCCGCCCTGAACTTCCACGAGCCCTATGCCTCCTCCGCCAGCGAGCTGGTGACGGAGCTTTTACAGTACCTCTGCGAGCCCTCCGAGGTCCTTCGGGAGGAGGCCGAGGCATTGCTTGCCGGCATCGTGCTGGACACCAAGCACTTTACCCTCCGCACCGGCGGGCGGACCTTTGAGGCGGCCGCCTTCCTGCGCCGGGCGGGGGCGGACACCACGGACGTGCAGCGCTACTTCCAGAACGACCTCAGCGACGTGGTGAAGCGCTACGACGTTCTCCGCCGGGCGGAGATCCTGCCCAGCGGCATCGCCGTGGCCGCCATCCCGGAGGATGGCGTGGACCGGGTGGCCGCCGCCCAGGCGGCGGACGAGCTGCTGACCCTCCGGGGGGTGAAGGCGTCCTTCGTCCTCTGCCGCAAGGGGGCGGGGGTCATCCTCTCCGGCCGGTCGCTGGGCGAGGTCAATGTCCAGGTGATCCTGGAGGCGCTGGGCGGGGGCGGCAACTCCACCACCGCCGGCGGCCAGATCGCCGAGGGCGACGTGGCCGAGGTCCGCGCCAAGCTCCTGGACGTCATCGAAGCCTACTTTGAAAAGTAAGTCCAACGGGAAGGATATCCCCAAGGTCTCCTCCCCCAATTCTCAACGATCCATTCGCAATTTTCAATTCTCAATTATCCATTACCAAAGGAGTCATACCATGAAAGTCATCTTACAGCAGGACGTGAAGGGCCAGGGCAAGAAGGGCCAGCTCATCGAAGCCTCTGAGGGCTACGCCCGCAACTACCTTCTGCCCCGGAAGCTGGCCATCGCCGCCACGGCGGACGCCATCAACACCATGAACCTGAAGGAGAAGGCCCGCCGGGCCGAGGAGGCCCGCCAGAAGGAGGCCGCCATGGCCGCCGCCGAGCAGCTGAAGGCCCTCCTCGTGAAGATCCCCGCCAAGGCCGGCACCGGCGGCCGCCTCTTCGGCGCCGTCACCACCAAGGAGATCTCCGACGCGCTGAAGCAGCAGCACAACGTGGACATCCCCAAGCAGAAGCTGGTCCTGGACGACCCCATCAAGAGCTTCGGCACCTATCAGGTGAAGGCCCGCCTGGGCTTTGAGATCAGCGGCACCGTCAACGTGCTGGTCTGCGAGGAGAAGTAACACCGGCCCGTGCCGGAGAAGGAGGGGAGCGAATGGACAGCGAAGACCTGCTGACACGGCAGATGCCCCACTCGCTGGAGGGGGAGCAGGCGGTGCTGGGCTCCATGCTCATCGATCCCGAGTGCATCAAGGACGTGATGGACAAGCTCCAGCCCGGGGACTTCTACCTCCGGCAGAACCGGGAGATCTTTGAGGCCATCTACTCCATGTTCAGCTACGCCCGGCCGGTGGACGGCATCACCGTGGCGGAGGAGCTGCGGAAGAACGGCACCTATGACGAGCAGACCACCCGGCGGTACCTGGCGGAGCTGATGGAGATCACCCCCACCTCCGCCAACGTCATGGAGTATGTGAAGATCGTCCGGGACAAGGCCCTGCTCCGGGGCGTGGCCATCGCCGCCTCGGAGATCACCGCCATGGTCCAGGAGGGCATCGGCACCGCGTCGGATACCCTGGACGCCGCGGAGCAGAAGATCTTCGCCGTCCGCCGGGGCCAGAGCGCCCAGGACATGGTGCCCATCAGCCGCGTCCTGCCGGACGTGCTGGAGCGCCTGGGCGAGATGACGGAGAGCCAGGACCACATGCCCGGCCTCTCCTCCGGCTTCTCGGCGGTGGACGCCAAGATCACGGGCCTCAACAAGTCCGACCTCCTGCTGCTGGCCGCCCGGCCCGGCATGGGCAAGACCTCCTTCGCCCTGAACATCGCCCTGAACGTGGCCCGTTCCTCCCGGAAGACCGTGGCGGTCTTCTCCCTGGAGATGTCCGCCGAGCAGCTGGTGACCCGCATCCTCTCCGGCGAGGCGCTGGTGGAGAACTACCGTCTCCGCACCGGCAACCTCCGGGAGGCGGACTGGCAGAAGATCGCCGCCGCCGCGTCGGTCCTGAACCAGCTGGACATCCGGGTGGACGACAATCCCATGCTCAGCGCGGCGGACATGAACGCCAAGTGCCGCCGCCTGGATAACCTGGGCCTGGTGGTCATCGACTACCTGCAGCTGATGACCTCCGCCGGGGACAAGAGCAACCGGGGCGAGAACCGCCAGCAGGTGGTCAGCGACATCTCCCGCATGATGAAGATCATGGCCAAGGAGCTGAACGTCCCCGTCATCTGCCTCTCCCAGCTCTCCCGTGCCAACGAGAAGCGGGACGACAAGCGGCCCATGCTCTCGGACCTCCGCGAATCCGGCGCCATCGAGCAGGACGCGGACATCGTCATGTTCCTCTACCGGGACGACTACTATAACGAGGACTCGGAGAAGCACAACATCGCCGAGTGCATCATCGCCAAGAACCGCCACGGCGAGACCGGCAAGGTGGAGCTGCGCTGGATGCCCGAGTACACCCAGTTCGCCACCCTGGATCAGCGCTATGACGACGAGGACTGAGGCCGTCCTGGGGCAGCTGCCGGCGGGCGGACACATTCTCTGCGCCGTCTCCGGCGGGCGGGACTCCATGTGCCTGCTGCACTATCTCATGGAGCGGGGGGACCTCTCCGTCACCGCCGCCCATTTTGACCACCACCTGCGGCCAACCTCCGGCCGCGACGCCGCCTTCGTCCGGGACTGGTGCCGGGAGCGGGGCATCCCCTTCCTCCTGGGGGAGGGGGACGTGGCCGCCCTGGCGGCGGAGGAGGGGCTTTCCACCGAGGAGGCCGCCCGGAAGGCCCGCTACGCCTTCCTGGAGCGCGCGGCCCGGGAGGGGGGCTTCGCCGCCGTCTGCACCGCCCACCACGCCCGGGACAACGCCGAGACCATCCTGCTGAACCTCATCCGGGGGACCGGCTCCGCCGGGCTCCGGGGGATGCGGGAGGCCCGGCCCCTGGGGACGGGCCCGGACGCCCCGGTGCTGCTGCGGCCCTTCCTGCGCTGGGGGCCGGAGGAGCTGGCCCGCTACGCCGAAGACCATGCCATCCCCCACGTGGAGGATGAGAGCAACGGGAGCGACGGTCCCGCCCGGAACCGCCTCCGCCACCAGGTCCTGCCGGTGCTGGAGAGCATCAATCCCCAGGCGGTGGGCAACATCCTCCGGGCAGCGGAGACCCTCCGCCGGGAAGACGAGGCCCTGAACGCCCTGGCGCGGGAGCTGCTGGCGAAAAACGTCTCCGAGGCGGACGGGGAGCTTTCCCTGGACGCCAGGGTCCTCCGGGAGGTCCCGGAGGCCGTGGGAGAGCGGGCGGCCCTCCTTCTGCTGGAACGGGCCGCCGGAAGGCGGCAGGACCTGGGAGCCGCCCACGCCGCCGCCCTCCTGGGATTGCCCGAGGGCGGGGAAGCGGACCTGCCCTACGGCCTTGCCGCCCGGAAGCGGGACGGGACCCTGACCCTGTGCCATCGGAAAGCGCCCCTGCCGAGGGAGGCACTTCCCCTGGACCGACCCCTCCGCTGGGGGGACTGTCTCCTGACCCTCCGGGACCATCCGGAAGGGGAGGGCCTGATTCTGCGGGCGGGGGATGAGCCGGTTTTCATCGCCCCCCTCACCGGGGCGGAGCGGCTGACCCTTCCCGGCCAGCACGGCGGCAGCCGCACGGTGAAGCGCCTCTGCCGGGACCGGGGCATCGACCCCATCCGGCGGCAGCGGCTGCCGGGGGTCTTCCTGGGGGCGGAGCTCGCCGCCGTCTGGCCCCTGGGCACGGACGAGGCGTTTCTTCCCACCGGCGGGGAATGCCGGTTTCTGAGCATCATGGGTACGACAGAATAAAAATAGAGGAGAAGAGAGACTATGTACAACGAAATGGAGAATGACATCCTGAAGGTACTGTTTTCCCAGGAGGACATCGCCCGCCGGGTGGCGGAGATGGGCGCGGAGCTCACGGAGCGGTTCCAGGGGAAGAAGCCCCTCTTCCTGGGGGTCCTGAAGGGCTGCTTCGTCTTTATGTCCGATTTGATCCGCTCCTGCCCCCTGAAGAGCGACCTGGAGTTCATCGCCGTCAGCTCCTACGGCAACGCCACCAGCTCCTCCGGCCGGGTGCAGATCACCCACGATGTCCAGCAGGACATCACCGGCCGGGACCTCATCATCGTGGAGGACATCCTGGACTCCGGCAATACCCTGGCCTTCCTGAAGGACTACCTCCTCACCAAGGGCGCCGCCAGCATCACCATCGTGACCCTGCTGGACAAGCCCTCCCGCCGGGTGAAGGCCGTGAAGCCGGACCTCGCGGGCTTCGTGGTGCCGGATGAGTTCGTGGTGGGCTACGGCCTGGACTACGCCCAGGAGTACCGCAATCTCCCCTATATCGGGGTGCTGAAACCGGAGGTATACACCAAGTGAGAGAACGTGCTTCCAGCCTGGGGGTCGTGCTGCTGCTGGCCATCATGGCCCTGGCGGCCTCCTGGCTGCTGCAGAACAACGCCGACATGCCCCAGGTGGACTATGCCCAGGCCCGGCAGCTCTTTGTCCAGGAGAAGGTCCAGCGCTTCACGGTGGAGGGGAACACCCTCACCCTGGAGCTGCGGGAGGCGCTTCAGGGCAGCAAGACCGTCCGCCATGAGCTCTACGACTTCCAGCTCTTCCAGGACGACCTGATGCCCCTGGTGCTGGAGCAGAGCGAGAAGGGCATCATCGAGGACTATGACTTTTACCAGGATCACTCCGTGAACTGGCTGGCCACCCTGGCTCCCACCCTCATCACGGTGCTCTGCATCGGGCTGTTCTGGTATTTCTTCATCCTCCGGCCCCAGCAGATGGCCGGGGGCGGACAGGACCGCATGGCAAAGTTCGGCTCCGCCCGGATCCGGACCCTCTCGGAGTCCGACCGGAGCATCGGCTTCCGCTCCGTGGCCGGGGCGGACGAGGAGAAGGAGGAGCTCAGCGAGATTGTGGACTTCCTCCGGGACCCGGAGAAGTACTCCGCCCTGGGGGCCCGCATCCCCAAGGGCGTGCTCCTGGTGGGCCCGCCGGGCACCGGCAAGACCCTGCTCGCCAAGGCCGTGGCCAACGAGGCGGGGGTGGCCTTCCTCTCCATCTCCGGCTCCGATTTCATGGAGCTCTACGTGGGCGTGGGCGCTTCCCGGGTCCGGGACCTCTTCTCCCAGGCCAAGAAGCAGTCCCCGGCCATCGTCTTCATCGATGAGATCGACGCCGTGGGCCGCCAGAGAGGCACGGGCCTGGGCGGCGGACACGATGAGCGGGAGCAGACCTTAAACCAGCTTCTCGTGGAGATGGACGGCTTCGGCCGCAACGAGGGTGTGGTGGTCCTGGCGGCCACCAACCGGGCGGACGTGCTGGACCCCGCCCTGCTGCGCCCCGGCCGCTTCGACCGTCAGGTCTACGTGGGCCTGCCGGACATCCGGGGCCGGGAGGAGATCCTGAAGATCCACGCCAAGGACAAGCCCCTTGCCGAGGATGTGGACCTGGCGGACATCGCCCGGGGCACCCCGGGCTTCACCGGCGCGGACCTGGAGAACCTCCTCAACGAGGCGGCCCTGCTGGCCGCCCGGAAGAACGCCCCCTACCTCAGCATGGAGGATATCCGGGCGGCGGAGATCAAGGTTATCGCCGGGCCCGAGAAGCACAGCCGCATCATCCCCCAGCACGAGCGGGAGCTGACGGCCTATCACGAGGCGGGCCACGCCATCGTGATGCACAGCCTGCCCAACCACGACCCCGTGAGCCAGATCTCCATCGTTCCCCGGGGCCAGGCCGGCGGCATGACCATCTCCCTGCCGGAGGAGGACCGTTCCTACCTCTCCAAGCGCTATCTGGAGGATGAGATCACCGCGCTTCTCGGCGGCCGGGTGGCGGAGAGCCTGGTGCTGGGGGATATCTCCACCGGCGCCTCCAACGACATCCAGCGGGCCAGCTCCCTGGCTCACAAGATGGTGGCGAGCTACGGCATGAGCGAGAAGCTGGGCCCCGTCTGCTTCGATTCCGGCAGCGGCGAGGTCTTCATCGGCCGCACCATGAGCCAGGGCCGGGCCTACTCCGAGACCGTGGCGGCGGAGATCGACGCCGAGGTCCAGGCCATCATCGCCGAGAGCCGTAGCCGCTGCGAGGCCATCCTCACCGAGCAGCGGGACAAGCTGGAGACGGTGGCCCAGTATCTCCTGGCCCACGAGACCATGGAGCGGGCGGACTTCCTGGCCGTCTTCGGCGAGAGCGAGGAAAAGAGCGCCTCCGAAAACTGAATCCATCCATGGCGGCGGGCCGGGGCAGGGATGCCCTGGCCCGCTTTTTTGCCGCCATTGGCTGCTCCGGCGGAGAAAAATTCCGCCTTTTTGGTATTTTTTGCGGAAATGGCAGAGAACCTTGAAAAATTTTCCCCGCCCCTTGGGCAAAATCACGAAGACGATTGTGCGTGATACATGGACAAATGAACGCGGCTGAGAGTGCCATTTTCTTGAAAAATCCGCGATGGGCGGACAATTGGTCGATCTATGACGTACAAACGGGCCTTTTTGGGCGAAAAACGCCCGGAAATCTTGTGGACTCTCCCTCTTGCAATCCGGACGATCCTTCCGTAGAATGCAGACTATGTTACCGCATCCGCCGTCCACGGACGGCTGGGTGCCACCGGGGGACTGCCCCCCAAGATTGGAGGATTATACATGAAGAAGTTCTTTGCTCTGCTTCTGTCCCTGGCCATGGTGCTGTCCCTGGCTGCCTGCGGCTCCGGAAACAATGCCCCCGCCGCTTCCGGCAGCGCTGCCGCCTCCGGCGACAAGGTCATCAAGATCGGCGTCTTTGAGCCCGCCTCCGGCGACTCCGCCTCCGGCGGCAAGAAGGAGATCCTGGGCATGCAGTACGCCAACAGCGAGACTCCCACCGTGGAGCTCAACGGCGAGACCTATCAGATCGAGCTGGTGATGGCCGACAACGGCTCCTCCACCGACAAGGCTCCCTCCGCCGCCTCCGACCTCATCGCCTCCGGCGTCAGCATCGTGCTGGGCTCCTACGGCTCCGGCGTCTCCATGGCTGCCGGTCCCCTCTTCGGTGACGCCGGCCTCGCCGCCATGGGCGTGACCTGCACCAACCCCAACGTCACCGCCGGCAACGACTACTACTACCGCATCTGCTTTCTGGATGACTTCCAGGCCAACGTCCTCGCGAACTTCGCCATGGACAAGTTCGGCGCCAAGGTCGCCTACTGCCTGGGCGAGAGCGGCAACGAGTATGACCAGGGCCTCATCAGCTACTTCACCAAGGTCTTCGAGGCCGCCGGCGGCAAGGTCATCAGCGACTCCTACCCCACCAACAACTCCGACTTCACCTCTTATCTGAACAAGGCCAAGAGCGAGGGCGCGGACGTCATCTTCACCCCCGTCTCCATCGCCTATGCCACCCAGATCATCACCCAGGCCGCGTCTCTCGGCATTGAGGCCCCCATCCTGGGCTCCGACACCCTGGACGACAACATGGTCCTGGCCGCCGCGCAGGGCACCAACATCCAGCTCTACGTCTCCACCTTCTATCAGGAGGGCGGCTCTCCGGAGTTTGACGAGGGCATCAAGAACTACATCAACTCCAACGCCGACGCCAAGGCCAGCAACGGCGGCGACGACACCATCTCCGCTGTGACCGCCATGGGCTATGACGCCTACTACGTGGCTCTCGAGGCCATCAAGGCCGCCGGCTCCGGCGACAAGGCCGCCGTCAAGGCCGCTCTGCCCGGCGTCACCTTCAGCGGCGTCTCCGGCGACATCGCCTTTGACGACGTCGGCGACGCCATCCGCGACACCGCCTTCATCAAGACCGCGGACACCGCCAACGGCGTCTGGGCGCTTGAGACCGTCCAGACCGCTTCCGCCATCGGCTGAGCGGCGGACCCGATCCTACGGAAACTCGCTTGGCGGGGGGAGCTTCCCCCCGCCAAGCGGCGCTATCCTTTCTGGGATGTCTGGAAAAGGGCCGCGAAAGGCGGCGTTTTTCCAGGCATCCGCAGCGAAATCGAAAGAGGAGGGACCTCACCGTGCAATACTTCATCTCCGTTCTGCTCTCCGGCATCGCCGTGGGCGGACAGTACGCCCTCATCGCCATCGGCTACACCATGGTCTATGGCATCCTGCGGCTCATCAACTTTGCCCATGGCGACGTCTTTATGGTGGCGGGCCTTATGGGCGTCTACTTCTCCACCGTCATGCCCATGTACATCGCCATCCCCCTGGTGCTGGTGCTCACCGTTCTGCTGGGCTTCACCATCGAGCGGGTGGCCTACAAGCCCCTGCGGACCGCCCCCCGGATGAGCGTCATGATCTCCGCCATCGGCGTGAGCTACTTCCTGCAGAACACCGCGACGTACATCACCGGCGGCCAGCCCCTGACCTACCCCGTGATCCCGTCTCTCGCGAAGACCGTCTCCATCGCCGGGACCCCCACCAAGATGGTGGTGCTCATCACCCCGGTCCTCGTCATCCTTCTGGTGCTGGCCCTGACCCAGCTCATCAACCGGACCAAGGTGGGCATGGCCATGCGGGCCGTGTCCCGGGACTTTGAGACCGCCCAGCTCATGGGCGTGCGCATCAACACCGTCATCTCCGTGACCTTCGTCATCGGCTCGGCCCTGGCCGCCATCGGCTCCGTGCTGTACTTCACCTGCTACCAGGCCGTGGTGCCCACCGTGGGCGCCCTGCCGGGCCTGAAGGCCTTCGTGGCGGCGGTGTTCGGCGGCATCGGCAACATCCCCGGCGCGGTCATCGGCGCCCTCATCATCGGCATCTGCGAGAATATCATCAAGGGCCTCCCCTCGGCGTGGGATGTCTCCGTCTTCTCGGACGCCTTCACCTTCGCCCTGCTGATCCTGGTGCTGGTCTTCAAGCCCACCGGCCTCTTCGGCGAGAAGGTCACGGACAAGGTCTGAGGGAGGTGCGAACATGCTGAAAAACGAATCGAAACGCGCGGGCCGCAAGGCATTCCTCGGCATCGTGATCCTGCTGGCCGGCATCGTGGTGCTGGAGAACCTGAACCTGTGGCTCCCCAGCGTCCCCAGCATCCTGCTGCCCACGAGCCAGCTCTTCGTGGTGCTGAAGAAGGCCGCCGTCTACTCTCTCGTGGCGGTGTCCATGAACCTTCTCAACGGCTTTACGGGCCTCTTCTCCCTGGGCCAGGCGGGCTTCATGCTGCTGGGCGCCTATACCTACGCCATCCTCACCGTCCCCCTGAGCGTGAAGGACCAGGTCTACTACCTCTACGGCGGCTCCGCCGTGAAGTTCTCCCTGCCGGACCTCTTCTGGGGCATCTTCGGGTCTTCCGGCGCGGGCTACGCCATCGGTCTGGTGCTGGCCGTGCTCATCGCCCTGATTTTGGCGGGCCTTGTGGCCGCGGGCTTTGCCTACCTCATCGGCCTTCCCGTGCTGCGGCTCAAGAGCGACTATCTCGCCATCGCCACCCTGGGCTTTGCCGAGATCCTGCGGGCCATCTTCCAGTGGCAGAAGCTGGGCCCCGTGACCAACGGCGCCAACATGATCAAGTCCTTCCCCATCTTCTCCAGCTTCAACATCAAGAGCAACGGGGCCACGGTGCTGTATCTCTCCACCTTCGTGCCCTTCCTCATCGCGATCATCTGCATCGTCCTCATCGTGCTTCTCGTGAACTCCACCTACGGCCGGGCCTTCAAGGCCATCCGGGACGACGAGGTGGCGGCGGAGGCCATGGGCATCAACCTCGCCAAGCACAAGATGCTCTCCTTCGTGGTGAGCTCCTTCTTCGCCGGGGTGGGCGGCGCCCTCTTCGCCATGTACGTGGCCAACGCCCAGGCCAAGGTCTATACCACCACCATGACCTATGAGATCCTGCTGATCGTGGTCATCGGCGGCATCGGCTCCATCTCCGGCAGCTGCATCGCAACGTTCCTGTATGTCGCCTGCTCCGAGTGGTGGCTCCGCTTCCTGGACAAGGAGACGGTGCTCGATGGCGGCTTCCAGGTGCCGCTGCTGCGCAACGGCTTCCGCATGGTGGTCTTCTCCGTCATCATCATGATCGTGGTGCTCTTCTTCCGCAAGGGCATCCTGGGTGACCGGGAGCTGCCGGAGGTCATCGCCGGCTGGAAGCGCAAGCGCGCCAAGAGGAAGGAGGCTGCCCAATGAGTGAGCGCAAGAACATCCTGCGGGTGGAGCACGCCACCATGCAGTTCGGCGGCGTGGTGGCTGTGGACGATCTGAGCCTGGAGGTCAACGAGGGCGAGATCGTGGCCCTCATCGGCCCCAACGGCGCGGGCAAGACCACCGCCTTCAATGTCATCACCGGCGTCTATCAGCCCACCAACGGCCGGGTGGCCTTCCTGGACGAGACCATCATCCGGAACCACCCCCAGGGCAAGATGAAGAAGAGCTACAAGGGCAAGCACGGCGATATGTATACCGCCGAGTACGCCCCGGAGGAGGCCCTCTCGGGCGAGGCTTTGAATGCCTGGCGGGAGGGGGAGAAGGCACGGGACGCCCACGCCTTCACCGCCCACGTCCTGGCCCCCACGCCGGACGAGATCACAAAGCTGGGCATGGCCCGGACCTTCCAGAATATCCGGCTCTGGAAATCCCAGACGGTCTTTGACAACGTCCTCATCGCTAAGCACCTGCGTAAGGAGAGCGGCTTCTTCTCCGCCGCCTTCCACACCAACGCCAAGGAGGAGGCCGCCCAGCGGGCGGACGTGGAGCGCCTTCTGGAGCTGGTGGGCCTTAGCGACGTGAAGAACGAGCTGGCCACCAGCCTTCCCTACGGCAAGCAGCGCCGCCTGGAGATCGCCCGGGCTCTCGCGACGGACCCCAAGCTCCTGCTTTTGGACGAGCCCGCCGCCGGCATGAACCCCCAGGAGACCGACGAGCTCACGGCCTTCATCGGGGAGATCCGGAGCAGGCTGGGTCTCACCATCCTGCTCATCGAGCACCACATGGATCTCGTCATGGGCATCTCCGACCGCATCTACGTGCTGGACTTCGGCGAGCTCATCGCCCAGGGCACGCCCGCGGAGATCCAGAATGACCAGCGCGTTATCGACGCCTACTTGGGGGTGAGTGAAGATGCTGAAAATTGAAGACCTCCACGTCCATTACGGCGGCATCCAGGCCCTGCGGGGCATCTCGCTGGAGGTGCCGGACGGCAAGATCGTAACCCTCATCGGCGCCAACGGCGCGGGGAAGTCCACCACCCTGCGGACCATCACGGGCCTCGTCAAGGCCGGCTCCGGCTCCATCCAGTGGAACGGGCAGGAGCTGCTGGGCAAGTCCATCGACAAGATCGTCTCCTCCGGCATCGCCATGAGTCCGGAGGGCCGCCGGGTCTTCCCGGACCTGACGGTGCTGGAAAACCTGAAGATCGGCGCCTATCTCCGGAAGGACAAGGCGGAGATCGCCAAGGACATCCAGTGGGTCTACTCCCTCTTCCCCCGGCTGGAGGAGCGGTCCTGGCAGCTGGCGGGCACCCTCTCCGGCGGCGAGCAGCAGATGCTGGCCGTGGGCCGGGCCCTGATGTCCCGGCCGAAGCTGCTGCTGCTGGACGAGCCCTCCCTGGGCCTCGCTCCTCTCGTGGTGCAGGACATCTTCACCATCATCCGGGAGATCAACCGCCAGGGCGTCACGGTGCTGCTCATCGAGCAGAACGCCAACATGGCCCTGAAGATCGCGGACCTTGCCTACGTGCTGGAGACCGGGCGCATCACCCTCTCCGGCACCGGCGCGGAGCTCCTGGCCAACGAGAAGGTCAAGGAAGCTTACCTTGGAAAGCACAAGTAAAATGCGAAAACGCCGCCCGGAGGGCGGCGTTTTTCCGTGCCGGAGCGCCGCGCTTCCGGCGGCGGAGACCGCCGTGCAACGCGCGGCCGCAGCTCCGATAGGAATTGTAATTTCCGCCTTTTTATGCTATACTGTAAGCAGGATGCAGCGCGGGGACCGCCGGGGCTGTGAGGCCCGGAAGGGCCGCATGGCGGGGGCTTCCGGCCGCTGCGGAGCAGACCGTATCTGCGGTACATTTTGACTTTGATCGGGAGGAGAAACCTATGGAAAATCTCAGACTGGAGGTCGCGGAGCAGATCGCCCTCGTGACCATTGACCGTCCCCGGGCCCTGAACGCCCTGAACAGCGCGACGCTGCGGGAGCTCAACGACTGCCTCAGGGAGCTGGAGCAGCGCAAGGACGTTCGGGTCATCCTGCTGACCGGCGGCGGGGAGAAGTCCTTCGTGGCGGGCGCGGACATCTCCGAGATGGTGAACGCCACCCCCGCCGAGGGCCGGGCCATGGCTCTGCTGGCGGACGAGGCCTTCTGCCGGCTGGAGAATATGCCCCAGGTCACCATCGCGGCGGTGAACGGCTACGCCCTGGGCGGCGGCTGCGAGATCGCCATGGCCTGCGACATCCGCATTGCCTCGGAGAACGCGAAGTTTGCCCAGCCGGAGTGCGGCCTGGGCATCCTGCCGGGCTTTGGCGGCACCCAGCGTCTTGCCCGTCTTGTGGGCAAGGGCCGGGCCAAGGAGCTGATCTTCACCTGCGACCGCATCGACGCCCAGGAAGCCTGGCGCATCGGCCTTGTGAACAAGGTGGTGCCTCAGGCGGAGCTGCTGGACGCCTGCCGCGCCATGGCGCGGAGGATCCTGAAAAACGGCGGCTACGCCGTGACCCTGGCCAAGCAGGCCATCAACGCCGGGCTGGACACGGACCTTGCCAACGGCCTGAAGATGGAGGCGGACGCCTTTGCCCTGAGCTTTTCGACCCATGACAAGAAGGAGGGCATGACGGCCTTCCTGGAAAAGCGCCCTGCGGAGCTGACAGATTTCTGAGGCCCCCTTCGCCCGGAGATCCGCAGAGGGGAAGGACCCTTGCAGCCCGTTTCCCCGCACAGGAAAAGCCCGGCACACAGCTGTGTGCCGGGCTTTTGGTATGAGAGTCGGGAGCGGCCGCCGCGGAGGGTGTTCCCGGCAGCCTCTGCCGGGGCTCTGCGGGAGGAGGGGCCGGTCCCAATGCGCTCTCAGCGCTTGAGCTGGTAGATGTAGTCGTTGATCCTTCCGTCGTAGCCGTGGACCTCAGCCACCACCCGGTCGGTGAACTCCACGGGCTTGGGCTCGCCGGTGAGCTCCCGGGCCATGGCCCGCAGCTCATGGATGTCCTTCACCGGCATGCCGGCGGCTTCCAGCCGCTCCCGCAGGCCCTCATGTCTGGGGTTCACGGCGATGCCGCGCTGGGTCACCAGCACATCCACGGAGTCGCCCAGGGTGGACTTGGTGCCCACCTTGTCCAGCACCGCGGCCCGGCGCTGGCGCAGCAGAGGCGTCACGATGACGGTGAGCTTGGCGCCGTGGGCAATGTCCGTGTGGCCACCGCTGCCGCCCATGATGATGCCGTTGGAATCCGTGTGGATGTTGACATTGAAGTCCGTGTCGATCTCCGTGGCGCCCAGCATCACGGTGGTAAGATGGGCGGCGACACAGCTCTTGGCGCACATGTCGGCATAGTGGCCGCAGGAGATCTCCTGATGGCGGACGTCCTTCTTCAGGGACTCCACCGCCCGCAGGTCGAAGCACTGGGTATCCACGATCTTGTCGAAGTAGCCGCCCTCCAGCAGATCCACGAAGAGACCGTTGATGCCGCCCAGGATGCAGGCACCGTGGACGCCCTGGCGGTCCATGGCCTCCTTCAGGAACTTGGTGGTGGCGAGGGAGGTCCGGCCGCCGCCGGTCTGGAAGATGAAGCCATCCTCAAAGTAGCCGGAGTTCTGGAAGACCTCCACTGCGGTCTTTGCGATCTTCAGGCCCAGGGGGTCCTTGCTGATGGTGGTGATGCCGGAGGCGATGCCGGAGGTATCGCCGATGGAGTCCACCTTCACCACGTAGTCCACATAGCGCTCATCGATGGAGATGGGGGTCAGGGGATAGTCCGCCAGGTAATCGGTGATGACCACCACCTTGTCGGCATACTGGGCGTCGGCAAAGGCGTAGCCCATGGGACCGAAGGCGGAGGGGCCGTCCACGCCGTTCATGTTGCCCTGGCAGTCCGCCGCGGAGGCGGCAATGAAGGCGATGTCGATGTGGGCCTCGCCGGTGGCCAGCGCGTGGGGACGGTTGCCGTGGGTGCGGAAGATAGCAGGCTTTTCCAGATAGCCGTCCGAGATGGTTTGCCCCACGCACTTGTGGATGAAGTTGGTGTCGATGCCGGTGACGACTTTCTCCCGGATCATGTCGGCCAGACACCCGTGGGAGCCGTGGATGGAGCTGGCGCTGACGGTGATGTCATGGAAGCCCATCTCCTGGATCTTCGCCATGACCATGGGAAGCACCTGGTCGCCGTCCCGCAGATGATGGTGGAAGGAAACGGTCATACCGTCCTTCAGTCCGCACAGGCGGATGACTTCCTCAATGGAAGCAACAAGTTTTCCCTTCATCAGCAATGCACCCCATGAATTCTTTCATATTCCGCGACGGTGTTCTTGGCGGTGATGATGACTGGCCCGTCCACCAGTTCCCCGTTGACGGCCACCACGCCCTTGCCCTGGGCCTCGGCCTCCGCCGCACCCTTCACGATGGCCAGCGCCCATTCGTAGCGCTCCTTGGTGGGGGCGAAGATCTCATTCACCGTTTCCACCTGGCCGGGATAGATGCAGGCCTTGCCGTTGAAGCCCATGTTTTTCACCATGCGGGTCTCCGCCGCCAGGCCGTCATTGTCGTGGATATCCCAGGTGAAGGGGGTGTCCAGGGCGTCGATGCCGGCGGTCCGGGCCGCGATCACCAGACGGGAGCGGGCATAGGCAATGTCGTAGCCCTCCCGGGTGCGGGTGCCCTTCATATCCAGGCTCAGGTCTGCCGCGCCCAGATAGAGGCCTGCCATCCGGGGGCTGGCCTTGGCGATCTCATAGGCATTCTCGATGGAAGCCGCGGTCTCCAGCAGGGGGATCAGCTTGACCCCGCCCACCGGCATGCCGTGGGCTTCTTCGATCTTGGTGATGTAGGCGTCGATGGTGCGGATATCCTCGGCGGTGTAGACCTTGGTGGGCATGATGACATCCGGCTTTTCCGGAATGATCATGTCCAGGTCGTCCTGCCAGAAGGGGGTGGTCAGGGAGTTGATGCGGACGATCAGCTCGCAGTCATAGTGGAAGGTCCGCATGGCGTGCTTGGTGAGGATCCTGGCGGAATCCTTCTCCGCCAGGGCCACGGCGTCCTCCAGGTCGATGATGATGCTGTCGGCGCCGTAGACGTCGCCGTTGAGCAGGTTGCCGGGCTTGGAGCCGGGCATAAAGAGCATGGTCCTTCTCATGCCTCCGCCTCCTTTGCAGCCCGCAGCAGGGCGGTCTCCGTCCGGGCGCGGATCACGTAATCCAGCGAGCCCTTGTCTTCGATCTTGATCTTGGCGGCAGTGACACCCATTTCCTCCGCCATGGACCGGGCTGCCTGGATCATCTGGTCCCCGAACTGGTGCTTCACGATGCTCTGAAGCTCCACCTCGATGCCCTCCGTCCCAGGCGCCACCGTGACCTGGCAGTCATTCTTGGTGACAGTCCCCGCCGAAGCGGTATGTTTGATAATCATATGTTCACCTGTCTTTTTGTTGTTTTCAAGAAACGATTAAGCCTTCTTTGCCTTCAACTTGCCGCGGATCCACTGATAGATAGGCCAGAGCAGCGCAGCCAGTGTCAGAACGATCAGCACACAGCTGATGGGGCGGGACATGTAATATCCCACAACATTGCCGCGGGCCATGATGAGAGACTGGGAGAAACCGTTCTCTGCCATGCCGCCCAGGATGACAGCCAGCACAATAGGAGTAGGAGTAAAGCCGGTGCGGCGCATAAGGTAACCCACGATGCCGAACGCCAGCGCAATATAAACATCATAAATGTTGCCATTGGTAGTGTAGGCACCGATCATGCAGAGCACGATGAGAATAGGGGCCAGGCTGCTGATGGGTACGCCGGCCAGCCGGGTCAGGGTAGGACCGATGAGAACGCCGATAATGCCCATGAGGACATTTGCGATCATGAAGCCGATCATGATAGGGTAGACCTTATCTGCCTGGTCCGTAAAGAGGCTGTTGCCGGGGATCAGACCGTGGATCATCATACCGCCCAGGATGACGGCAGCTGTAGAACTGCCGGGAACGCCCAGGGTGAAGAGAGGGATGAAGCTGCCGCCGGTCACAGCGTTGTTGGCAGCCTCGGAGGCGCAGATACCTGCATAGCTTCCCTTTCCAAATTCCTCTGGCGTCTTGGAGGCCCGCTTGGCCATGTCATAGGAGACCCAGCAGGCGACATCGCCGCCGGCACCGGGCATAATGCCGATTAACAGACCAGCGACTGCTGAACGGATGGCGTTGGGCAGCAGCTTCAGCATCATCTTGCCGGAGGGCACCATCCGTTTCACGGAGGTCCACCAGCTCTCCTTCAGATTGCCGTCCGTATCCTCAAACATCTGCTCATTGGCATGGGCCCAATTCTCGGCCAGGATCAGAACCTGGGAAATGGCGAAAAGGCCGATCATGGTGGGGACGATGGTGATGCCAGAGTGGAGCCAGGCTTTGCCGAAGGTGAAGCGCAGCTGGCCGGTCATGGCGTCCATGCCGACGGTGGAGATCAGCAGACCGAAGGCGCCGGCTGCAAGTCCCTTGATGGGGGCATCTTTTACCAGGCTGCCGATGATGGTGAGACCGAAGATCGCAATGAGGAAATATTCCGGGGAACTAAACATCAGCGCGACCTTGGAGAGAGAGGGAGCGATCATCAGCAGCATGATGGCGCTGAAAAGACCGCCTACCACAGAAGCGAACGAGGCAACGCCCAAGGATTCCAAGCCCTTGCCCTGCTTGGTGAGTTCATAGCCGTCCAGTGCTGTGGCAGCAGAGGCTGTGGTGCCGGGAGTATGCAGAAGGATCGCGGTAAACGAACCGCCATACACGGCGGAAGTATAGATGGTGGTCAGCATCACCAGTGCTGCCGTAGGAGAGAGGCTATAGGTCAGGGGCATCATCAGGGCTGCAGCGATCGTTCCGCCCAAACCCGGCAGGATGCCGATGATCATGCCGCCCAGAATGCCCACCATCATCGCCAGAAAAACTTCCGGCTGCATTAAGGTCATAATGGCATTTGCAAAGCTCATTTCAATTTGCTCCTTTTCTTTGTCTCGGGCCTGCTTCCTCAGGGCAATGCGGCTTTCAGGAATACCACAAACATCAGGTAAACGAAGACCAGTGTACCCACAGTCACGCCAACGATCAGCTTCCAATTATGGCAGCGGAAAAACAGCATGACGACCGGAATAAAGACAGCAGTAGCAATGAAAAAGCCAAGATAATTGAGACCAATCGCGTAAAGGACCGTAATGCCGAAGAGGGCAAAAGGCATCTTATTCTGTTCCCACTTCAGAAGGCGAACATCCTTATGTTCTGGATCGTTGGTGGCAGCAATGCTCTTGCGGATGCCGCTGATCAAAGTCCAGACCATCAGTATTACAAAAACACCAAGGGCAAGCCGGGGAAATCTCGCCGCATCGGGCATCATTTTCGTAGTTAAATACCAGAGGTAAGCGCTGAGTACCAGCAGGAGCACACTGATGTATACGTCCTGATGGATCACGAGTTTTTTCTTCATAGTGGTTTTCTCCTTTATCGATCGGCGGAGCCCCAACTAGGAATAGGGGCCCCGCCGCAAGGGATCCTTAGCTTGCAGAGCGCGTGTGGAATGCAGGGATCAGTTCCAGCCCAGGACCGGCTTCAGCTCTTCAATGACCTTCTCCGTGTCCTTGGCATAGGCCAGCAGGTCATCGGCGTTCATGTAGTTGACGTTGATGCCCAGCTCGGTCATGGCGGCGATGTGCTCGGGATCATTGATGGCCTTCTCAAAGGCATCCTGCAGCTTCTTGACCACTGCGGGGTCGCCGCCGGCGGGCATGAAGTAGCCGCGGTCAGAACCTGCCACCAGGTTGTTGCCAGTAAGCTCATTGTAGGTGGGAACATCGGGGATCATGTCGCAGCGCTCGTTGGAGAAGACGCAGAGGGCGCCCAGCTCACCGTTCTTGACCTGCGTGGCGCCGTCGCCCACGTTGGCCATCCAGAGGTCGATATGACCGCCCAGCAGCATGGGCTTCACCTCGCCGGAGCTCTTGCCCTGCACGGTGGAGAGCTTGATGTCGGGATGCAGCTTCTTCAGCCGCTCGACCATCATGTTGTCGTCAGAGTCCACGCCGGAAGCACCGATGATCAGCTCGTGATCCTTGGCATACTCCAGCATGCTGTTGAAGTCGGTGAAACGGGTCTCGCCGGCCTGGAAGTACAGGACAGCCCAGTCGCTGACCTGGTTGGCGATCATCTGGAAGTCGTCCAGGTTGGTGGTGCGATTGTTGGCAGGGTTCATGTAACCGCCGTAGAAAGAAGGCAGGGTCAGAAGGGAGATGGTATAGCCATCAGGATCGGCCGCAGCCACTTCATCCCAGCCCAGCCAGCCGCTGGCGCCAGGGTTGTTCACCACCGCGATGGAAGTGCCCAGCTCCTTCTCAACGAAGGGCATCAGGATACGGGCGCCGTTATCGCCGGAACTGCCGGCAGCCCAGGGGATCACCAGAGTAATGGTCTTGGTGGGGAAATCCACATCGCCGTCCGTGGAAGAGGAGACCTGGCTGCTGGAGCCGGAAGTGCTGGGAGTCTGCTTGTCACCGCAGGCGGTCAGGCTGAAGCACATGACCAGCAGGAGCAGCAGTGCGATGAGACGAGTTCTTTTCATTTGTGTTCCTCCTAAATTCAAGTTCCGCAGCGTTCCGAGAAAGGCGCCTTTTTTGCTGTGATCCTTCCTTTGCCTTCTGGAGAGCGCTGACGATGCAGGGGCATCCGGGGCCTTGCCCCGGGATGTCTTACGCACATATTAAAGCAAAGTCTGTGCCAGCGGTTGTTCTTTTTGTGAAATTTTTATTCTTCGGCGAAATCTACAGTTATTTTGCGTTTTCTTGTCGGCTTTGCCGAAGATTTTGGGCGGGAGGCATGCTTGCGGGCCTGCGCCCGGTGGGGGTACCCCCGGTCGTTTCATTTTGACTGAGACGGATCGAGAGACGTTTGAAACGAAATGAAACGAAATTTGAAACAAAACTTGACGGCATCCCGTCTGGCATGCTACATTATATGCCGAGATGACGCGAAACTTGTCAAGGGGGGATCTGCCATGATCCGCATCATGTTTATCATCCCATACGAGGAAATGGAACGGGAGATCGCGCAGCTCCTCGCAGAGTTCTCCTGCGAGGAGACCATTGAATACCGCTGCGCCCTGCACACCTATCAGGACCTGGGCGGCTACCGCCAGGAGTGGCCCTGCGATGTGATCATTGCCCGGGGGTATTCCGCAGATGCTGTGATGCGGGAAGTGCCGACGATCCCCGTCGTAAAGATCACCTTTACCAGCGCGGATGCCCTGCACGCCATCCAGGCCTGCCGGGAGAAGTTTCACTCCCGGCGGATCGCCATCATCGGTCATCCGAGTCTGGCCATCGCATCGGAGACCATCCACGAGATCTGCGATATCCCCATTGAGATCTATACGCATGCGCCCGAAGCCGATATCCCTGCCATCGTTCATACCGCCCTGGACAGCGGCAACGATACCATTATCGGCGGCGGAGCTGCCTGTCTGTATGCCGAGAGTCTGCATGTCAACAACTTCAACTCTCTGACGGACCGCGAAACGCTGTACCGGGCGGTGGTGGATGCGGTGCAGCGGGTGCAGCTGCACCGGCAGGAGGAGATCCGGCTCCGCACGCTCCGGACCATCATGGATGTTTCCGGCGAGGGTTTGATGCTGACGGACTGCGAGGGACGCATCAGCGTCTGCAACAAGTATGCGGAGCTGATCCTCCGGGCGGAGCAGAAGTCCGCCCCGGAGAAGGTCCGCGGCTCCTGCCTCCAGCTGCTGCCGGAGCTGCAGGAGAGCTTTTTCCATGTGCGAAAGACCCAGCACTCCGTGGAGAACGAGATCTTCCGCCGGGCAGGAAAGATCTACGCCGCCAACATCGTTCCGGTGCTCATCGGCGGGCAGGTGGACAGCATCTATATCAACTTCCGGGACATCAGCAGCATCCAGGAGACGGAGAACCAGATCCGGAAAAAGCTTTCCGCCCGGGGAATGGTCACCCGCTACCAGTTTGAGGATATCATCCATCAGAATGCCCGGATGGAGGATCTCATCCAGAATGCCCGGAGTTTTGCCCGGGTGGATTCCAACGTGCTGATCTACGGGGAGACCGGCACCGGAAAGGAACTCTTTGCCCAGAGCATCCACGCCGCCAGTCGCCGGTCCAACCGGCCCTTCATTGCGGTAAACTGCGCCGCCATCCCGGAGCATCTGCTGGAAAGCGAGATGTTCGGCTACAGCCGGGGCGCCTTCACCGGCTCCGCCAAGGAGGGCAAGCAGGGCCTTTTCGAGCTGGCCCACGGCGGGACCCTCTTTCTGGACGAGATCTCCGAGCTCCCGTATTCCTTCCAGGGGAAGCTTCTGCGGGTGCTGCAGGAGCGGGAGATCCGCCGCATCGGCGATGACCGGGTGATCCCGGTGGATGTGCGGATCATCGCTGCCACCAACCGGAATCTGGAGGAGATGGTGTCCCAGAGCCACTTCCGCCGGGACCTCTTCTACCGGCTGAATGTCCTCTGCCTCTTTGTGCCGCCTCTGCGGCAGCGGCCGGAGGATATCGCGCCCATTTTTCAGTTTTTCCTCCGGTCCTACTCCCTGGAGTTTGACAAGCCCCTGCCCTCCCTGAGCACCCGGGCTCAGGCAATGCTGCGGGAATACCGGTGGCTGGGCAACATCCGGGAACTGCGCAACGTGGCGGAGCGGCTCATGGTGCTCTACAGCGGGGAAGGATCACTGGAATCCGTGCTGGAGAGCAGCATTTTCCCCTCCTGGAAAACGCTGCCGCCGGAGAGCGGGGCAGCGGAGCCGCCGGCCTCCCCGGCGGAAGAGCCGCCGTCTGAGCGGGACCAGCTGCTGGCGGTGCTGCGCTCTGCCGGTAGCCGGGAGGCTGCGGCGGAGCAGCTCGGCATCAGCCGCTCGACCCTTTGGCGGCGGATGAAGCAGCTGGGACTGATGGGGGAGCACGGCAGGGAGCCGGCTCCCTGATGGAAAGGCGTCAGGGACAAGGGCCCCAGCCGCAGGAATTCCAAAAACGGGGAGCTGCCGTTGGCAGCTCCCCGTTTTTGGGGTTCCATGCCGTCTCCCGGGGCCGCGGGTCAGGTCGCGGCGGAGGGAGAGGCGAAGGAGGTGAAATTATCGGGCGGAACGCATGTGTTCCGCGGCGGTGATGAGGCGCAGGATGTTTTCCAGGGTGCTGCGGTAGTTCTCCTGGCTGAAGTGCCGGGACCGGGAGAAGTCCATGGCCCGGCGGTTGACGGAGAACACCGCCCGGACGCCCAGCTCCTCCTGCTCCGTGATGTTCTCCATCTCCGGCAGGACGCTGCCCGCGATGACCACCACGGGCACGCCGCGCCAGTAGGAGCGGCGTCCCACGCCGCTGATGACCTTGCCCCGGATGCTCTGGCTGTCCAGCTGTCCTTCGCCGGTGATCACGAGGTCGCAGCCCCGGAGCAGCCGGTCAAAGCCCACCATGTCCAGCACGGCCTCGATGCCGGGCTGCAGCTCCGCCCGGAAGAAGGCCAGCATCCCGGCGCCAAAGCCGCCGGCCGCGCCGGCGCCGGGCACCTCTGCCACGCAGCGGCCCAGCTCCCGGCGGAGCATGGCGTCAAAGGCCCGGAGCTGCCCGTCCAGGAATTCCACCGTGGCGGCGTCCGCCCCCTTCTGGGGACCGAAGACATAGGCCGCGCCGGTGGGGCCGTAGAGGGGGTTATCGATATCGCACATGGCGGTGATCTTCACGTCCCGCAGGAGCTTTTCCGCCTCCCGCAGGCGGATGGCGGCGATGCGGTCCAGGGTGCCGCCCACCGGCACGAAGGGCTTTCCCTCCGCGTCCAGGAACTCCACCCCCAGGGAGGCGGCGCAGCCGCAGCCGCCGTCGTTGGTGCAGCTGCCGCCCAGGCCCACCAGGATCTGGCGGTTGCCCGCCTCGATGGCGTGGCGGATCTGCTGGCCCACGCCGAAGGTGCTGGTGCGGCAGGGGTCCTTCCGGTCCCCCACCTGGGGAAGGCCGGAGGAGGACGCCATCTCAATGACCGCCCGATGGTCCGGCAGCTGGAGGTAGCTGGCCTCCACCGTCTCTCCGTAGGGTCCCTGCACCGGCACGGTGACCAGCTCCCCGCCGCAGGCCTCGTGGAAGCAGGCGACGGTGCCCTCGCCGCCGTCCGCCACCGGGATGGTCAGCAGACGGCAGTCCGGCTGGAGTTTGGCAAAGCTCTCCCGGGCGATCCGGCAGATCTCCTGGGAGGAGAGGGTCCCCTTGAAGGAGTCGGAAATGATGATCGCTTTCCTCATGGCGTCTCAGGGATTCACCACGTTGATGGGCTTGCCGGCCAGGTATGCCTTCAGGTTGTCCACGGAGCACTCCATGATGCGCTGGCGGCTCTCCTTGGGCGCCCAGGAGATGTGGGGCGTCAGGATGCAGTTCTTGGCCTTCAGCAGGGGGTTGTCGCCCCGGATGGGCTCGGTGGAGACCACGTCCAGACCGGCGGCGGCCACCTTGCCGGAGTTCAGGGCGTCCGCCAGGTCCTGCTCCACCACCATCTGGCCGCGGCTGTTGTTGATGATGATGACGCCGTCCTTCATCTTGGCGATGTTCTCCTTGTTGATGATGCCGGTGTTGAAGGGGAAGAGGGGCATCTGCAGGCCTAGGACGTCGGAGCGGGCAAAGAGCTCGTCCAGGGAGACATACTCCACGCCCAGGGACAGCGCCGTCTCGTTCTGGCGGCCGTCATAGGTGATGACGTGCATGCCCAGCGCCTTGGCGATGGCGGCGGTGTGGACGCCGATGTTGCCGCAGCCCAGAAGGCCGTAGGTCTTGCCGCTCAGCTCGATGGGAGGATAGTCCCAGTAGCACCAGTCGGCGCAGTTTTCCCACTTGCCCTCATGCACGGTCTCGTTGTGGTGGCCGATGCGGTGGCAGATCTCCAGCAGCAGGGCGATGGCGAACTGGCTCACGGAGTAGGTGCCGTACACCGGCACGTTGGCCACCAGGATGCCCTTTTCCTTGGCGGCGGCCACGTCCACCACGTTGTAGCCGGTGGCCAGCATGCTGATGAGCTTCAGGTTGGGGCAGACGTCCATCACGGCGCGGCTGACAGGGGTCTTGTTGGTGTAGACCACCTCGGCCTCGCCGATCCGGGCGGCGATCTCGCTCTCGTCGGTGAGGGAGGTGCGGTCATAGACCGTCAGATCTCCCAAAGCCGCGATGCCGTCCCAGCTGAGGTCGCCGGGGTTCTCCGTGTAGCCGTCCAGTACCACGATCTTCATAGCGTTTTCCTCCCAAATCGTTCTCCCTCCCGGCGCGCTGCCGGAAGGATCTTTTCTGTCTCTATATATACCAGAGTTCTTTTTGTTATTGCAACAAAAAACGGGGTGTGTTATTGTAAAAATAACAATGCACAGGAGGACGGCACCATGGATATCTCCCCTCAGCACGCCCAGCACATCGTGGATGAGATGAAGCGCTCCATCCACCGGGATATGAACATCATGAACTGCCAGGGCATCATCATCGCCAGCACCAATCCCTCCCGCTGCGGCCAGCTGCACCAGGGGGCCTCGCAGCTCATTGCCCAGGGCCTGCGGCAGAAGACCGTCTGGCAGGACGATCCCGCCCAGGGAGTGCAGGCCGGCATCAATCTCCCCATCGTCATCGCCGGGGAGCTGGCCGGCGTCATCGGCATCACCGGCGCGCCGGAGGAGGTGGGGATCTTCGGCGAGATCATCAAGCGCATGACGGAGATCCTGCTGGAGAATCTCCGCCAGCAGGAGCAGGCGGACCTCCTGGCGCAGGCACGGAATCTCTTCGTGGAGACCTGGCTCTTTGACGAGAGCGTGGACTGGACGCAGCTGGAGCTGCGGGGACGGCTGCTGGGGCTGGACATCGCCGCGCCGTACACCGTCGTGATCCTGCAGACCGCGCCCCGGCCGTCCCCGGCGGCCACGTCCCCCCAGGAGCTGGGGGAGTTCCAGAGCGGCCTCATCCTGCGGCGGATCCGGAATCTCCTGCCGCCGGCCCCGGGGCACTGCTGCGCCGTCATCCGGGACCGGATTCTGGTGCTGCTGCCGGACAGCAGCCGCCAGGAGAGCCATCGCCTGACCTGGCAGCTCTGCCAGGAGATCGAGAGCTGCTGGGGGGACCGGGTCAGCGGCGGCATCAGCTCGGCGTCCCGCTCCCCGGCGGATATCCGCCGCTGCTACCGGGAGGCGCAGACCGCCAGTACCGTGGCGGCCCAGGCGCCCCGCAGTCAGGTGCTCTTTTACGACAAGGCGTCCCTGGACTTCCTGACCCAGAGCATCCCCCGGCCGGTGCTGCAGGATCTCCGGGAGCTGATCTTCGCCCAGTGCGGGGAGGAGCAGGCGGAGTTCTGCCGGACCGTCCGGCTCTACTTCGCCTGCGACGGGAATATCCAGCGCTGCGCGGACGCCTGCTTCCTGCACCGGAACACCTTCCAGTACCGGATGAACCGCCTGCGGGAGAAGACCGGATACGACCTGCGCCGCCCCAGGGACGCGGTGCTGCTCTACCTGGCCGTCTGCGGCGACTGAGGGGAGAAAACCGGGAAATAGAGAGAAACCGGGAGGGATACCGCGGTATCCCTCCCGGTTTTTTGCGGTTTTCTCCGGAACCGCGCCCCTTAGGCGGCGGTCCCCGCCTCAGTGGGGCAGGGCCTGCACGATGCCCCGGGTGCAGTCCACGGTGACATACTGGCCGTCCCGCAGGCGGGAGGTGGCCCCGGCCGCCCCCACGATCACGGGCTTGCCCAGGGTCAGGCCCACGGTGGCGGCGTGGCCGTTGGCGCCGGGCTCCTCACAGATGATGGCGGCCGCCTGCCGCAGCTGCGGCAGGATGGCGTTGGCGGTGTAGGGCAGCACCAGCACATCGCCGGGGCGGAGCTTCTCCGCCGCCTCCTCCGGCTCGCGGCAGATGCAGACCGGGCCGGAGGCGCTCCCCTGGCCGATGCCCACGGCGTTCAGCAGCGCGCCGCCCACCAGGTGGACCTTGATCATGTTGGTGGTCCCGGAGACGCCGGTGGGCACGCCGGCGGTGACCACCACCAGGTCCCCCGTGCGGACGAGGCCGGCCTGCTCCGCTGCCTGGACTGCCAGCTGGATGAGCTCGTCGGTGTTGGCGGCCCGGGGCATCAGCAGGGGCGTCACGCCCCAGGAGAGGGCCATCTGCCGCCGGACCTCCTCGCTGAGGAGGCAGGCGATGATGGGCGTCTCCGGGTGGAAATGGCTGACCAGCCGGGCCGTGAGCCCGCTCTGGCTGACGGTGAGGATGGCGTCCGCCCCCACGTCGGCGGCGGTGGTGCAGGCGGCGTGGGCCGTGGCCTGGGCGATGGAGAGGCGCCCCTCCTTCCGGAAGCGGCGCATCCGGCGGCCGTAGTGGATGTCGCTCTCCGTCCGGCGGGCGATGGCGTCCATGGTCTTCACGGCCTCCGCCGGGTAGCGCCCCGCGGCGGTCTCGCCGGAGAGCATGATGGCGGAGGTCCCGTCATAGACGGCGTTGGCCACGTCCGTGATCTCCGCCCGGGTGGGCCGGGGATTCTCCATCATGGAGTCCAGCATCTGCGTCGCGGTGATGACGGGCTTCCCGGCCGCCTGGCACTGGGCGATGATGTCCTTCTGGATCACGGGGATCTCCGTGAAGTCGATCTCCACGCCCATGTCGCCCCGGGCCACCATGATGCCGTCCGCCGCCGTCAGGATCTCTGCCAGGTTGTCCACGCCCTCCTGGTTTTCGATCTTGGCGATGATGCGGATGGCCGAGCCGTTCTCCTCCAGCAGGCGGCGGAGCTCCCGCACGTCCGCCGCGCTGCGGACGAAGCTGGCGGCGATGAAGTCGAAGCCCTCCCGGATGCCGAAGAGCACGTCCTCCCGGTCCCGCTGGCTGAGATAGGGCAGGGACAGCCGGACGGACGGGACGTTGACACCCTTGTTGTCCTTGATGACGCCGTCGTTCTCCACCCGGCAGCAGATGTCGCTGCCGCTGACCTCCTGCACCGTCAGGCGGATGAGGCCGTCGTCCAGCAGGATGGTGTCCCCGGTCTTCACATCCTGCGCCAGCGCCGGGTAGGTGACGGAACAGCGCTGGGCATTGCCCTCCGTCTCCCCAGCGGTCAGGGTGAAGGTGGTGCCGCGTTTCAGCTCCGCCTTTCCGCCGGCAAAGCGCTTCAGCCGGATCTCCGGCCCCTTGGTGTCCAGCATGGCGGCCACCGGCAGCCCCAGCTCCTGGCGCAGGGCCTTCAGCTGCTCCAGCCGCCGGCCGTGCTCCGCGTGGCTCCCGTGGGAGAAGTTGAACCGGGCCACATTCATGCCGGCCAGCATCATCTCCCGCAGCACGCCCTCCCGGTCGGTGGCCGGGCCCAGTGTGCAGACGATCTTCGTTTTCCTCATGGATGATCCACCTTTCCTGTGAGAGATTTTTTCCATCGTTTCGCGCTTTCAGGATACCATGGCTGTCAATCCCCCTTTTTGCCGCGAAAAAATTTCCCCGGGGCTGGAACCTTTCCCGGCCCTGGGGTATCTTATAGGTGTCATGACAAAAAAGAGCGGAAGGGAGGCGGGCGCATGGGCCTTACCAGGGAGGACTTCACCCGGGCGGTACTGGCGTATCAGCGGGATATGTACCGGGCGGCCCGGGCCATGCTCCCCTGCGACGCCGACGCCGAGGACGCCGTGAGTCAGGCGGTGCTGCTGGCCTGGCAGAGCCGGGACCGCCTCCGGGAGGAGGACGCCGCCCGGGCGTGGCTGGTGAAGATCACGGTGAACTGCGCCCGGCAGCAGTGCCGGCACCGGGGAAGGGTCCTGTACCTTTCGGAGCTGGAGCCCCTGGCCGGGGGGCGGGAGGACCCGCACCCCCACGAGCTCTGGGACGCGGTGCTCTCCCTGCCGCCGGAGCAGCGGACGGCGGTGGTGCTTTTCTATTACGAGGATCTGTCCCTCCGGGAGATCGCCCGGACGCTGCGGGTGCCGGAGGGCACGGTGAAATCCCGGCTGAGCCGGGGCCGGGAGCGGCTGCGGACGCTGCTCTCGGAGGAAGCTTCAGAAAAGGAGGATACGACATGAAGGATCTTGACAGCAGGCTGCGGACCCTGGCCCGGGCGGAGGAAACGCCTCTGCCGGAGGGCTTTGAA
Organism: Clostridiales bacterium; assembly: GCA_004553545.1. Classification (GTDB taxonomy): domain Bacteria; phylum Bacillota; class Clostridia; order Oscillospirales; family Oscillospiraceae; genus Oscillibacter. The sequence continues at coordinate 44,750 of SFLD01000012.1, forward strand.
GCGCGGCTGGGGGAGACGCTCTCCGCCCTGCCGGAGAGGCGGCGGGGCGGACGGCCCCTGCGGACGGCGATCCTGGCCGCCTGCGTGTGTCTGGCCCTGGCCGGGACGGTGCTGGCGGTGGAGAGCGGGCTCTTTGCCCGGGTCCTGCGGCCCGGAGACCCGGAGTTCCACGACATCCAGGAGGACCTTCCCTACGAGCTGGGCTACGATGTGGCGGGGAACTGGGTGGTCACCACGCCCGCCGGGGCCATCCCGGCGGAGGACTTCTCCCCGGCGGTCCGGGACCTGGCGGCGGAGGCCGTGGAGCAGTACGCCTGGACCTCCGCGGAGGACTGGCAGGCGGCGGAGGACTTCGTGGGCAGGGAATTGCCCCGCTTCCCGCATCTGGCGGGCCAGCCGGGCAGGACCATCTACCGCTCCGGGGAGGACGGCGCCGACGAGGCGCTGGGCTCCTGCCTGGTTGAGGTCTTCACCGATGGGGACGGGGCGCTGACCAACGTCTCCGTCCGGGAGTGCGTGGAGATGACGGGGGACGATCAGGGCCTGGCGGTGGACGTGGAGCTGCTGATGGCCACGGACGCCTGGGACAGGGAGGAGTTCCGACGGGACCTGACCCTCTCTCCGGGGCTGCTGGAGGTCATGGAGCAGAGAGACTATCCCACCGCCTGGGGCGGCACCGCCGTCATTTTGCAGGCGGGCGATACCGCCTGCGAGGCCGTGGTGGACTGGCACGGCAGCATGGTGAGCCTGTCCGTCAGCGGCGGCAGCGGCGCGCGGACGCTGCTGCAGGCCCTGCTGGACGGTATGGAATGAAAGAAAAATTGCCGGGGCCGCTTCCAAAAGGAAGCGGCCCTTTCGCCGCCGGTCAGGCGGCTTTTTTGCGTTTTGGACGCATGAAATGGGGGAAACTTGCAATCCTAACAGGGAAAATCCTTTGCGATCAAAAGGAGGGAACCCCATTGGAACAAGCGATCCATGTCTGCTCAGAGATCGGGCGGCTGAGAAAGGTGCTGCTGCACCGGCCCGGCGGCGAGCTGGAGAATCTGATGCCGGAGTACCTGGAGCGGCTGCTCTTTGACGACATCCCCTACCTGGAGGAGGCCCGCCGGGAGCACGACGCCTTCGCCGACTGCCTGCGCAAGGCCGGGGTGGAGGTCCTCTACCTCACGGACCTTGTGGCGGAGAGCTTCACAAGCCCTGAGATCCGTCAGCGCTTCGTCTCGGAATTCCTGACGGAGGGCGGCGTCACCGAGGAGCGGCAGCGCCGGGCGCTGGAGGACTTCCTGGCCCCGCTGGGGGACAAGGCCCTGGTGGAGCAGTGCATGGCGGGCATCCGCAAGAGCCAGCTCCGCCGGGGCGGGCGGCTCTCGGACTTCACTGCCGCCGGGGAGGAGGACTACCCCTTCGCCATCGACCCCCTGCCGAACCTCTACTTCACCCGGGACCCCTTCGCCTGCATCGGCGGAGGCGTGTCCCTCCACCGGATGCACACCGTGACCCGGAACCGGGAGACCCTTTTCGGGAAGTTCCTCTTCGAGTACCACCCGAAATACAAGAACGTGCCCCGCTGGTACGACCGGGGGGAGACCAGCTCTCTGGAGGGCGGGGACATCCTGGTGCTCTCGCCGGAGGTGCTGGCGGTGGGCATCTCGGAGCGGACCCGGGAGGACTCCATCGACGCCCTGGCGGAGACGGTGCTGCGGGAGAGCCCCACCTTCCAAAAGGTCCTGGCCGTCAGCATCCCCAAGAGCCGCTCCTTCATGCACCTGGATACCGTCTTCACCATGGTGGACCGGGACAAGTTCACGGTGCACCCCAACATCCTCGCGGACATCACCGTCTATGTGATGGAGCTGGACGGGGAGCGGAAGGTCCGCATCCGGCAGGAGGACGGGCGGCTGGAGGACATCCTGAAGCGGCACCTTCAGCTGGATTCCGTCACCCTCATCCCCTGCGGCCGGGGCAGCGGCATCGACGCCGCCCGGGAGCAGTGGAGCGACGGGTCCAACACCCTGGCCATCGCCCCGGGGGAGGTGGTGGTCTACTCCCGGAACCACGTGACCAACGACGCCCTCCAGGAGCACGGCGTGAAGCTCCACGTCATCCCCTCTGCCGAGCTCTCCCGGGGCCGGGGCGGCCCCCGCTGCATGAGCATGCCGTTCTGGCGGGAGGACCTGTAAAGGGGAACCGCCTGCGATCCGTTGAAATTACAAGAAATCTTAGCATCCGAAAGGAGAATCCCTATGGCAGTCAATCTGAAAGGCCGCAGCTTCCTGACCCTCCAGGACTTCACCCCGGAGGAGATCCGCTACCTCCTGGACCTGGGCCACGACTTAAAGCGCAAGCGCCGCTGCGGCATCCACGCCCCCACGCTGAAGGGAAAGCACATTGTCCTGCTCTTTGAGAAGACCTCCACCCGCACCCGCTGCTCTTTCGAGGTGGCGGCCACCCAAGAGGGGGCCCACGTCACCTATCTGGACGCCGGCAGCTCCCAGATGGGGAAGAAGGAGAGCCTGGAGGACAGCGCGAAGGTCCTGGGCCGCTTCTTCGACGGCATCGAGTACCGGGGTTATGAGCAGAGCGTGGTGGAGGACCTGGCGAAGTGGAGCGGCGTGCCGGTGTGGAACGGCCTCACCGACGCCGACCACCCCACGCAGATCCTGGCGGACATGATGACCATCGAGGAGCACTGCAAGAAGCCTTTGAAGGAGGTCAAGGTGGCCTTCCCCGGGGACGTGCGCAACAACATGTGCTATGCCTGGATGATCGGCGCGGCCAAGATGGGCATGCGCTTCACCGCCATCGGCCCGGAGAAGCTCTGCCGGGAGGTGGACCCCGCCATCCGGGACGCCGCCTTTGCCGAGGCACGGCGAAACGGCGGCCTCATCGAGATCTCCGACAATCTGGACGACGTGAAGGACGCCGACGTCATCTACGGCGACATTTGGGCCTCCATGGGCGAGGAGGACAAGATGGCGGAGCGGGCGGAGATGCTCTCCCCCTACCGGGTGGACCAGGAGGTCCTGCAAAAGACCGGGAACCCCAACGTCCTCTACCTCCACTGCCTGCCGTCCTTCCACGATTTTGAGACCCGAATGGCCAAGGAATGGCGGGAGAAGGGTATCGACATCCGGGAGGTCACGGACGAGGTCTTCCGGGGAAAGCACAGCGTGGTCTTTGACGAGGCGGAGAACCGGATGCACTCCATCAAGGCCGTGCTGGTGGCCACCATGGCGTAGTCTCTCCGGCGCTGGGCGCGCCGGAAAAGGAGGTCCCCCTATGAAGCGTTTCCGTATGCCGACGGCATATACCATCCTCTTTCTTCTCATCATCCTGGTGGCCGCCGCCACCTGGCTCATCCCGGCGGGGAGCTATGACCGGGTGGAGGGCGTCCCCCTTCCGGGGACCTACCAGGCGGCGGAGCCCAGCCCCCAGGGGCTGGGGGCCATCGCCAAGGCGGCCTTCTCCGGCTTTTACGACGCGGTGGACGTCTGCCTCTTCATCCTGATGGTGGGGGGCTTTCTGGGGGTCGTGATGAAGAGCGGGGCCATCGACGCCGGGGTCAGCAACGTCATTGCCCGGCTGAACGGCCGGGAGAAGTGGCTCATCCCCATCCTGATGCTCTTCTTTGGCCTGGGCGGCACCACCTACGGCATGTGGGAGGAGACCATGGCCTTCTACCCCCTGCTGATCCCGGTCTTTCTGGCGGCGGGCTACGACGCCGTGGTGGGTATCAGCGTCATTTTGCTGGGGGCCGGGGCGGGGGTCATGGCCTCCACGGTGAACCCCTTCGCCACCGGCATCGCGGCGGGCTTCGCCGGGGTCTCCCTGGGGGAGGGCATCGGCCTGCGGCTCTTGCAGTGGGTCCTCTTCGAGGGCCTTGCCATCTGGTATGTGATGGCCTACGCCGAGCGGGTGCGGCGGGACCCCTCCCGCTCCGTGGTGGGGGTGGGCAGCGGCAGCCTGCGGGTGGACGCCCAGGAGGTCCTGCCCCTGACGGCCCGGCGGAAAGTGATCCTGGCTCTCTTTGCCGGGGCCTTCCTGCTGATGACCTACAGCGTCATCCCCTTTGACGAGATGGGCCTCGCCCTGCCCTCCTGGGGCTGGTGGTTCCCGGAGCTCTCGGCCCTGTTCCTTGTGAGCGGCATCGTCATCGGCCTTGTGGACCGGCGGCGGGAGGACGAGATCGCGGAGACCTTCGTGGCGGGCTGTGCGGACATGCTGGGGGTGGCCCTCATCATCGGCATCAGCCGGGGCATCACGGTCGTGATGAACGACGGCTCCGTGACGGACACGGTGCTCCACTGGGGGGAGTCCGCCCTCAGCGGGGCGGGGCCGGTGACCTTCGTGCTGCTGGTCTTCCTCCTCTACCTGCCGCTGAGCTTCCTGATCCCCTCCTCCTCGGGGCTTGCCACGCTGTCCGTGCCCATCGTGGCGCCTCTGGGGCAGTTCGCGGGGGTCAGCGGGGCGCTGGTGGTGACGGCTTTCCAGTCCGCCTGCGGCCTCGTGAACCTCATCACGCCCACGGCGGCGGTGGTGATGGGCGCCCTGGCCCTGGGGCATGTGCCCTACGACCGCTGGGTGAAGTTCTCCTGGAAGCTCCTGGCGGGCTTTCTGGCCCTGACGCTGCTGCTCCTGGCTCTGGGGGCGGTCATGGGCGGCTGAGACGGCTCATAAAAATGCCCCCGGTCTTGCACGGAAGCGTGCAGGACCGGGGGCATTTTGAGGCAGGGGGAAAGAGGGGTTCCTTCGCCGGGGCTTACTTGTAGGTCCAGCTCCCCCGGGAGAAGAGGGCCAGGATGGGGAAGATCTCCAACCGGCCCGCCAGCATATCCACCGTCAGCACCAGCTTGGAGAAGGGGGAGTAGGCGGCGAAGGAGCAGCTGGGACCCACCCCCTCAAAGCCGGGGCCGACGTTGTTGAAGCAGGCGAGAACGGCGGTAAAATTGGTGGTGAGGGAGAACTCATCCAGGGAGATGAGGAGGAAGCTCACGAGGATGATGATGATATAGGCGGCGAAGTAGGCGTTGGCGTGCTCCAGGACCTTCTCGGAGATGGCTTGGCCGTTGTTGCGGACCACCTGGACCCGGTTGGGGTGCAGGACCTGCCGGGCGTTGCGGCGGAGGGTCTTGATGAGCAGCAGGGCCCGGGCCAGCTTCAGTCCGCCGGCGGTGCTGCCGGCGCAGGCGCCGGTGATCATCAGGACCATGAGGATGGCCTTGGAGAAGCTGGGCCAGAGGTCAAAGTCCGTGGTGGCAAAGCCCGTGGTGGAGATGATGCTGGCCACCTGGAAGGCGGCGTGGTGCAGGGCCTGGCCCACGGTGGCGTAGAGGCCCCGGAGGTCCCAGGTGATGAGAAGGATGGCCCCCGCCACGATGATGAGGTAGAGGCGCAGCTCCTCATCCCGGAGGACGCTGCGGAACTGCCGCATGAGAAGGAGGTAGTAGCAGCTGAAGTTCACGCCGAAGAGCAGCATGAAGACCGTGGTGACGGTCTGGAGGTAGGGGCTGTAAGCCGCCATGCTGGCATTCCGGACGGCAAAGCCGCCGGTGCCGGCGGTGGCGAAGGCGTTGCAGACGGCGTCGAAGAGGGGCATCCCGCCCAGGAGCAGGAAGAGGAAGTTCAGCACCGTCAGAGCAACGTAGATGAGGTAGAGGAGCTTGGCGGTCTGCTTGATCCGGGGCACCAGCTTGCCCACGTCCGGCCCCGGGCTCTCCGCCCGGAGAAGGTGCATGGTGAAGCCGCCTCCGGCCCCGCTGACGGGGATGATGGCAAGAAGAAAGACCAGCACGCCCATGCCGCCCACCCAGTGGGTGAAGCTCCGCCAGAAGAGGATGCCCCTGGGCAGCCCCTCCACCGCCGGGAGGATGGAGGCTCCCGTGGTGGTGAAGCCGGAGACCGTCTCAAAAAGGGCGTCCACCAGGTTGGGGATGGCCCCGGAGAGGACGAAGGGCAGGCAGCCGAGAAAGCTCATGGCGATCCAGGCGAGGCTCACGCAGACAAGCCCCTCCTTGGCCCGGAAGCCGCTCTCCGCCCGGCGACAGAGCCGGCTCAGCAGGAGATAGACGGCGCTGCTGATGAGGATGGAGAGGGTGAAGCCCAGGGCGGCCTGCCCGTCCCCGTCGCAGAGGCAGAGGAGCAGGGGCGGCAGCAGGAAGAGAGCTTCCAGCCCCAGGATCTGGCCGATAATGCGGCCGATCATGCGATAATTCATAGCGGCCTCCCTCAGGCAAAGATGTCGTTGAGCTGGTGGACCGCGTTGCGGCGGCTGGTGACCACGATGACGGTGTCTCCCAGGATGAGGCGGGAGTCGCCGCTGGGGATCTCTGCCTGGGGGCCGTGGATGATGCAGGCGATGAGAAGGTTCTTCTTCAGGGGAATGTCCCGGAGGGGCTCATCCAGGTGGAGGGTGCCCTCCTTGATGCGGAACTCGATGGCCTCGGTCTGCCCGTCCGCGATGGTGTGGAGGGAGACGGCGGCGCCGGTCTGGTTCTGCATGGCCCGGACGTAGCGGACGATGGTGTTGCAGCAGAGCTCCTTGGGGCAGATGACGCTGCCGATGGGGAGGGAGGCCAGGACGCTGTTGCTCTGGTCCCGGCTGAGCTTTGTGATGATCTGGGGCACATTGCGGCTGGCGCCGAAGAGGGAGACCACGATGTTCTGCTCGTCCATGCCGGTGAGGTTCACCAGGGCGTCGCAGTCGTCGATGCCCTCGCTCTCCAGCAGCTCGCGGTTGCTGGCGTCGCCGTGGACGATGCAGGCGGCGGGCAGGAGGTTGGCAAGAAGGGCGCAGGTATCCGGATTCTGCTCCACGATCTGGACGGTGATGCCGCTGCGGAGGAGCCGCTGGGCAAGGTAAAAGGCGATGCGCCCGCCGCCGCAGAGGATGACCCGGCGGACTTTTCTCGTAGCGATGCCGAGGTTTTTCAGCATCCGGGCGAGGTCATCCGTGGCGGCGGTGACGAAGAGGCGGTCCCCCTCCTCCAGGACGAAGCTGCCGTCCGGCGTCACGGCCACGCCCCGGCGCAGCACGGTGCACACCAGCACCCGGCACTGGATGAGGTCGTTGAGCTGGTAGAGGGCGATGCCCTTGAGGCGGCTTCCCTCCGCCACCTTCAGCTCCGCGATCTCCACCCGGCCCCGGGCGAAGGGCTCCCGCTTGAGGAAGCCTGGGTATTTCAGCAGCCGGTCGATCTCGGCGGCGGCCTGCTTGTCCGGATTCACGGAGAGGGAGAGGGCGAAGGTCTCCCGCATCTCGTAGATCTGGTTGGCGTAGTCTGGGTTGCGGATGCGGGCGATGGTGTGGATGTTCTTATTGAGCCGGTGGGCGCTGAGGCAGCAGAGGAGGTTGATCTCATCCTGGCTGGTGGCGGCGATGAGGAGGTCCGCGTCGGCAATGCCGGCCTGGCGCAGGATCTCCATAGAGGCGCAGTTGCCCTGGACGGCCATCACGTCGAAGCGCTCCAGGGCGTGGTCCAGCACCTCCTGCTTGGAGTCGATGAGGGTCAGGTCGTGGCCCTCGCTGGAGAGCTGCCGGGCCACAGTGGAGCCCACTTTGCCGGCGCCCGCGATGAGGATCTTCATGGCGATCTCCTTTCCGGGGGCGGAGGCCCCGTCTGAGAGGGATTTTCTTTCAATGACGAGATATCATAGCACTTTCCGGAGGGAAAGGCAATGCTGAGTTTTTGCCTTTTTTCAGTAGCTGCTGATGTCCAGGCTGGCGTCGTCCTTCCCCTTCTCCACGGCCCGAATCTCCACAAAGTAGCGCATCTGGGGGCTGATGACCTCTACCCGTTCGCCCACCTTGTGCCCCAGAACGGCCTGGGCCACCGGGGACTCCTTGCTGACAAGGCCCTGGAGGGCGTTCTGGCGGAGGGTGGTGACCACGCGGATGGTCATCTCCCGCTTGAGGGCTTCGTTATAAAGGGTGATGCTGTCGAAGAGCTCCGCCGTGTCGGCCTTGCCGGCGTCCTCCCTGGGGGCCTCGATGACCCTGGCGGTGCGGATCATGCCCTCTAAGTAGCGGATGCGGCTCTCGTTGCGGCCCTTGGCCTGCTTGGCGCACTTGTACTCATAGTTCTCGCTGAGGTCCCCGAAGGCCCGGGCCGTCTGGACCTCCTCGATGAGCTGGGGGCGGAGGACCGTGCGGCGGTAGTGGAGCTCCTCCTGCATTTTCTGGACGTCAACTTCCGTCAGTTCGTCGTACATCTGGCATGCCTCCCGGATATGATTTCTTTCCTGGAGCCATTATACCCCTATCGGAGGAAAAAGGAAAGGAAAGTTCACAAAATCGTCATTGACACTTTTGGAAGGATGTGTTATCATCCCATTCGTTCGATAGCTGACAGTTCGCTTGCGAACGATTTAAAACCAGGAAAGGGGGGAGCGCCATGGCGGAGCCGGTGTACATCGGCCACGAGCTGAAGGTGCTCAACCACAAGATCCGCCGCCTGGCGGAGGGCAACATGGCCCAGCATCCCTGCGGCGGCATGACGGAGGTCCAGGGCCGGGTCCTGGGCTACCTCACCCACCATCCCGGGCGGGATATCTGCCAGCGGGACGTGGAGGAGACCTTCGGCATCACCCGGGCCACGGCCTCCAAAATGCTGGGGGACATGGAGCGGAATGGGCTGATCCTCCGCTGCGGGGCGGACTACGACGCCCGGCGGAAGAACCTGAAGCTCACGGAGAAGGCCCAGCACCTGAGTCAGGAGATCCAGGCGGGCATCACGGAGTTTGAGGCGGTGCTGACGGCGGGCTTCACGGAGGAGGAGCGGCGGGAGCTGCTGCGCCTCATCCGTAAGGTAGAGACCAACGTGGACGCCGCATCCCAGGGAAAACCATCCCCGAAAGGAGAGAGACTATGCTGAAGACCCTTTGGGCCCAGGTGGGCCGGTATAAGAAGCAGGCCGTTCTGACGCCCCTTTTCACCATGGGCGAGGCGGTGCTGGAGATCGCGGTGCCCCTGGTGATGGCATCCATCATCGATGACGGCATCGAGGCCGGGAACATCGGGCATGTCTACCGCTACGGCGCGCTGATGGTGGGCCTCGCGGCGCTGGGACTTCTCGCCGGCATCCTGGCGGGCAGCACGGCGGCCACGGCCTCCTCGGGCTTTGCCGCGAACCTGCGGGCGGCCATGTTCCGGAACATCCAGGAGTTCAGCTTCGCCAACATCGACAAGTACTCCACGGCGGGCCTGGTCACGCGGCTCACCACCGACGTCACCAACGTCCAGAACGCCTTCCAGATGATGATGCGCATGGCGGTCCGGGCCCCGGCCATGATGATCGCCTCCGCCGTGATGGCGGTGAAGGTCAGCCCCCGGATGAGCGTCATCTTCCTGGTGGCATTGATCTGCCTCATCATCGTCCTGCCCCTCCTGATGATCCCCACGGGGAAGCTCTTCCGCCAGGTCTTCCGGAACGGGTGGTGAAGAGCTTCGTCCGGGAGGGCTTCGAGGGCGAGAAGTTCCGGAAGGCCGCGGAAAACCTCTATGAGCTCTTCGTCCGGACGGAGAAGAAGATGGTCCTGGTGATGCCCGTCATGATGATCGCGGTCTACGGCTGCAACCTCGCCATCAGCTGGTACGGCGCCCACTATATCCTGGACGGGAGCCTCACAACAGGCGACCTCTCCATGCTGTTCTCCTACGTGATGAGCATCCTCATGAGCCTCATGATGCTCTCCATGGTCTTCGTGATGATCACCATGTCCGCCGCCAGCGCCCAGCGCATCGTGGAAGTCCTGGGGGAGAAGAGCGACATTACCTCCCCCGAAAACGCCTGCACCGAGGTGGCGGACGGCAGCGTGGACTTTGAGAACGTCTCCTTCGCCTACCGCCAGGGCAGCGGCAAGCCGGTGCTGCAGAACATCGACCTGCACATCCGCTCCGGCGAGACCATCGGCATCCTGGGCGGCACCGGCAGCGCGAAGTCCAGTCTCGTGAACCTGATCCCCAGGCTCTACGACGTGACGGAGGGCACGGTGAAGGTGGGCGGCCGGGATGTCCGGGACTACGACCTGGAGGTCCTGCGCTCCCAGGTCAGCGTGGTGCTGCAGAAGAACGTGCTCTTCTCCGGCACCATCTACGAAAACCTCCGCTGGGGCAATCCGGACGCAACGGACGAGGAGTGTCAGGCGGCCTGCCGCCTGGCCTGCGCGGATGAGTTCATCCAGCGCTTCCCGGAGGGCTACGAGACGAAGATCGAGCAGGGGGGCAGCAATGTCTCCGGCGGGCAGAAGCAGCGGCTCTGCATCGCCCGGGCGCTTTTGAAAAAACCGAAGATCCTCATCCTGGACGACTCCACCTCCGCCGTGGATACCGCCACGGATGGGAAGATCCGCCGGGCCTTCCGGGAGGAGATCCCCGGCACCACCAAGCTCATCATTGCCCAGCGTATCAGCTCCGTCCAGGACGCGGACCGCATCCTGGTGCTGGACGAGGGCCATGTCAGCGCCTTCGGCAGCCATGAGGAGCTTTTGAAGACCAGCGCCATCTACCGGGAGGTCTGGGAGAGCCAGACCGGCGCCGGGAATGGCGATTTCGACCGGATGGGAGGGGAAGACTGATGGCAGACGAGAGAAAAACCAATGCCCGTCCCGCCCACGGCGGCGGCCGGATGCGGGGTCCCCGCCCCAAGGTGGAGAACCCCGGCAAGCTCCTAAAGCGGGTCCTCTCCCTGATCTTCCGGCACTATGGCTGGGCCTGTGCGGGGGTGGCCCTCTGCATCGTGGGAACGGCCCTGGCTACCGTCCAGGGGAGCCTCTTCCTCAAGAGCCTCATCGACGACTATATCGACCCCATGCTCGCCTCCGGCAGCCGGGACTTCGGCCCCCTGGCAGCGGCCCTGGTCCGCATCGCCGCCATCTACGGCGTCGGCGTCCTCTGCTCCTGGGCCCAGAGCCGCATCATGATCACGGTGTCCCAGGGGACGCTGCGGGACCTCCGTGTCCAGGTCTTCCAGCACATGGAGAGCCTGCCCATCTCCTACTTCGATACCCACGCCCACGGGGACATCATGTCCGTCTACACCAACGACATCGACACCCTGCGGCAGATGATCTCCCAGAGCCTGCCGGATCTTGCCAGCAGCCTCGTCACCATCATCAGCGTTTTCATCAGCATGGTGATCCTGAACGTGCCCCTCACCGTCCTCACCTGCGTGATGGTGGCGGTGATCCTCCTTGTGAGCCAGTATCTCGCCAAGAACTCCGCCCGCTTCTTCGTGGAGCAGCAGAAAAACCTCGGCAGCGTCAACGGCTATATCGAGGAGATGATGGAGGGCCAGAAGGTGGTGAAGGTCTTCTGCCACGAGGTCAGCGCCGCCAACGCCAACCGCTTCGCCAACATCATGATGCCCACTGTCGTTCAGCTGGGCAACTGCAGCTACGCCCTCTGCGCCGTGCTGGGCGCGGCGCTGGCTGTCAGCGGCGGCTGGGGCGGCGTCACGCTGGGCACGCTGGTGTCCTTCCTGACCCTCAACAAGAACTTCACCCGGCCCTTCTCCCAGATCAGCCAGCAGGCCAACAGCGTGGTCATGGCCCTGGCCGGCGCCCAGCGGATCTTTGCCCTGCTGGATGAGAAGAGCGAGACCGACGAGGGCAAGGTCACCCTGGTGAAGGCGAAGTACGACCAGAACGACCGGCTCACCGAGAGCACGGAGCGCACGGGCCTCTGGGCCTGGAAGGAGCCCCAGTCCGACGGCACGTTCCGCTATACCCAGGTCCGGGGCGACATCGTCTTTGACCATGTGGACTTCGGCTACGTGCCGGAGAAGACGGTGCTCCACGACATCCAGCTCTACGGCCGTCCGGGGCAGAAGATCGCCTTCGTGGGCTCCACCGGCGCGGGCAAGACCACCATCACCAACCTCATCAACCGCTTCTACGACATCCAGGACGGCAAGATCCGCTACGACGGCATCAACATCAACCGGATCCGCAAGGCGGACCTGCGCTCGTCT
>SFLD01000075.1 GCA_004553545.1 Clostridiales bacterium
TCATGGGCAACACCAACGTCAACGAGATCAACGTCACCCACACCGCCATGTCCGCGGGCTCCATGGTGGCCGGCGGCCTGGCCTTCACCATCCCCGGCCTCTTCATCCTGGACAACAACGCCCAGATCGGCGTGCTGGAGATCGGCGTCTGCACCATCACCGGCACCATCCTGGGCCTGATCTTCACGTCCCTCCTCCGCAAGCACTTCGTCGAGAAGGCCGCCATGCCCTACGCCATGGGCCAGGCCGCGGCCGAGGTCCTGGTGGTGGGCGACGAGGGCGGCAAGTCCATGGGCTATCTGGGCGGCTCCTTCGCCATCTCCGGCATCTGGACCGTCCTGCGCGACAAGCTGGCCGTGGTCCCCGCGCTGAAGCTGGTCCCCGGCCTTGCCAACTACGGCTCCATGACCGGCCTCTGGTTCAGCCCCATGCTCATCGCCGTGGGCTACCTCATCGGGCCTCTCACCATCGGTGTCTGGTTCCTGGGCTGGGTCATCGGTGACATCGGCGCCCTCTACCTGGGCCAGACCGCCTTCGGCTGGACGGATGTCTTCGCCTCCGGCATCAAGAGCTCCCTGGGCCTTGGCTGGATGGTGGGCGTGGGCTTCGCCATCACCGCCAAGGAGATCATCCCCAACGCCAAAAACATCTTCGGCGGCATGTTCTCCAAGGAAGCCGGCAAGGACGCCATCGTTCCCATGCAGTGGGCCCCCATCGCCATGCTGATCTTCGCCATCCTCTACATCTTCATCCTCGACATGCCCATCGTGGCCGTCATCATCACCCTGCTGGGCGTGTGGCTCACCACCGCCATGTCCTCCCAGTGCGTCGGCCAGTCCGGCATCAACCCCATGGAGGTCTTCGGCATCTTCGTCATGGCCATCGCCAAGGTGGCCTGCAACCTGGAAGTCACCCAGGCCGTGTACATCGCCTGCATCGTGGCCGTGGCCTCCGGCCTCACCGGCGACGTCATGAACGACTTCAAGTCCGGCCATGAGCTGGGCTCCGATCCCAAGGCCCAGTGGATCGGCGAGGTCATCGGCGGCATCGTGGGCTCCGTCGTGGCTGTGGCGGTCCTCGTGGTCCTGGTGAAGGCCTACGGCGGCGGCGTCTTCGGCACCGAGATGTTCCCCGCGGCCCAGGCGGCTGCCGTTGCCTCCGTGGTGGGCGGCATCGCCAACGTGCCCGTCTTCATCGGCGGTCTCGTGGCCTCCGTCATCGTGTACTTCATCACCCCCGTCTTCACCATGCTGGGCCTCGGCATCTACCTGCCCGGCTACCTGACCCTGACGGCCGTTCTCGGCGGCGTCATCCGCTTCATCCTGGATAAGGCCGCTCCCAAGTTCTCCAACGCCCGCGGCGGCATCATCGCCGCCGGCCTGCTGGCCGGTGAGGGCTTCCTGGGCGTCATCATCGCCCTGGGCACCGCCATCAGCATCATCAAGGGCATGTGATCTGACCCTTGAACGTTCCTGCGCCCCTTTCGCGGAGCCGCGGCCAGAGGCCGCGGCTCCCATCGAAAGCGGCTGTTTCTCTCCCCGCGCGGCATCATTTTTCCATGTCAGGAGGACTATCATCTATGGACCTGAGCAAACACGAGATCAAGATCACCGATATGAAGGCCTTCAAGGTGGGCAACGCCCAGAACCTGGAGGCCGCCACCGGCTGCACCGTCATCCTCTGCCCCGAGGGCGCCTCCGCCGGCGTCAGCGTGGTGGGCGGTTCCCCCGCTTCCCGGGAGACCCAGCTTTTGAACCCCGTCAACACCGTCCAGAAGATCCACGCCGTCTCCCTCTCCGGCGGCAGCGCCTACGGCCTGGAGGCCGGTGACGGCGTCATGCAGTTCCTGGAGGAGAAGGGCATCGGCTTTGACACGGGCTTCGGCCTGGTGCCCATCGTCTGCGGCGCTTCCCTCTTCGACCTGGAGCTGGTCACCAACCAGGTCCGCCCCGACAAGGCCATGGGCTACCAGGCCTGCGTCAACGCCTACAGCGGTAAAGAGCCCGAGATGGGCAACTTCGGCGCCGGCACCGGCGCCACCGTGGGCAAGTGGCTGGGCGCTGCCGGTTACATGAAGAGCGGTCTCGGCATCTATGCCGTGCAGCTGGGCACCCTGCAGGTGGCGGCCATCGTCTCCGTCAACGCCCTGGGCGACATCATCAACTACGACGACGGCCATATCATGGCGGGCCTTCTCAACGCCGACAGGACCGGCTTTGCCGACACCTGCGACGCCATGTACCAGACCGTGGAGCAGACCCGGGAGCTCTGGGGCAGCCATCCCGATCCCGAGATCGCCAGCCACACCAACACCACCATCAGCTGCATCCTCACCAACGCCAGGCTGGACAAGTGCCAGTGCAACAAGCTGGCCGCCATCGCCAACGACGGCTACGCCCGGGGCATCCGTCCCGTCCACACCTCCGCCGACGGCGACTCCATCTTCGTTATGGCCAGCGGCGAGGTAGAAGTGGGCTTCGACGCCGTGGCCGCTCTCGCCTGCGAGTGCATGGCCCGCGCCATCAACCGCTCCGCCTCCGAGGCCAAGCCCGCCTACGGCCTCCTCTCCGCCCAGAGCTTCCGGTAA
>SFLD01000003.1 GCA_004553545.1 Clostridiales bacterium
CAGCCAGCTGATGCAGCGGCTCATCCGGGACCAGAACCGCCGCAAGGAGGATAAGATCAAGGAACTGCAGGAGTTCATCTCCCGCTTCTCCGCCAACAAATCCAAGAGCAAGCAGGCCACCGCCCGCCGCAAGCTCCTGGAAAAGATCAGCCTGGAGGAGATCCCCATGTCCTCCCGCCGTTACCCCTTCGTGGGCTTCACCATGGACCGGGAGCCCGGAAAGGAGATTTTGACCGTGGAGCACCTCAGCAAGACCGTGGACGGCCGCAAGGTCCTGGACGATGTCAGCTTCCGGGTGAACAAGGGCGACAAGATCGCCTTCGTGGGGGAGGATGAGCTGGCCAAGACCACCCTCTTCAAGATCCTCATGGGCGAGCTGGAGCCGGACGAGGGCAGCTACAAGTGGGGCACCACCATCACCACCAGCTACTTCCCTCTGGATAACTCTTCCTTCTTCAACGACCACAACGAGAACCTGGTGGAGTGGCTCTCCCAGTACAGCACGGACAACACCGAGACCTTCCTGCGCTCCTTCCTGGGGCGGATGCTCTTCTCCGGGGACGATGTCTACAAGCCGGTGAAGGTGCTCTCCGGCGGCGAGAAGGTCCGCTGCATGCTCTCCCGGATGATGCTCTACGGCTCCAACGTCCTGGTGCTGGACCAGCCCACGAACCACCTGGACCTGGAGTCTATCACCGCCGTCAACAACGGTCTCGCGGACTTCAAGGGAAACGTCCTCTTTGCCTCCCACGACCATGAGTTCATCCAGACCGTGGCAAACCGCATCATGGAGTTCAAGGGCGGCAAGCTGACGGATTATCTCGGCACCTACGACGATTTCATCGAGAGCCACCGGGGGAAATAACACCGCACGAGCGCTTTCCTTCACAAGTGGGAAATGAGACGCAAACGGAACTGTTTTTCTCCCTTCCGGTGGGGAATGTTACCGTTTCGTCACTTTTTGATACTATTTGTAAGTAGACATAAAAGATCCCATCTGCTATCCTGAAGAAAGATCAGGAAGGGATGGGATCTTTTTCATGCGTGACAAGAAACGAGAAATTCTGGCAGGGCTGTTGGGCCTTACAATGCTGCTGAGCGCCTGCGGGCAAAGCGGTGATCCTTCGCAAGGAAGCACAGCGAATGCCCCTGTGGCGGAAATAGCGGGGGAAGTCACCTCTCCCGATGGCCGCTTCCGGGCGGAGACGGCGGGGAAGACGGATACCTACGTCAGCGGGGTCCTGGTGCCGGAGTTCCTTCGCATCGTGGATACCGGGACCGGTGAGGCGGTCTGGGAGGAAGACGGCTATGCCTGGCAATCCGTCTCCTGGTCCCAGGGGGAACCGGCCCTGGCGGCAGTGGCCTACGGCGGCCGCACCTGGCAGGCGGTGACGGTGGTGAACCCGGAGACCGGGGCAAGCTGGGACTTCACCCTGCCGGACGGCAGCCCCATCCCGGAGTATACCTTCCTGCCGGAGGACTGGTGCCGCTGGGCGGACGACATCCATGCGGACATCACCGTTGGCCGGGAGGATGGGAAGCAGCCGGAGACCTTCCGCTGCGTGTTCGCGGACCCGGAGGGGACGCTGGAGGGCAGCAGTTTCCTCCTGACAGAGGAGGCCCTGCCGGGAACCTACGACTTTGACCGGGATGGGACGGAGGAGACGGTGTATCTCCAGACCCTGGAGGGGAGCGACGGCTTCCTGCGCTACCAGGAGACCGGCAGCCAGACCATTGAAAATGGCATCGAGTGGACCGTGGCCCTCCGGGAGGGAGACGAGACCCTCTGGCAGCGGGAGGGGTTCAGCACCGCCCATGTGGGCTGGGGCAGCCTTTTTGCCTGCCAGGTGGATGGGCAGGACTATCTTCTCTCCTACACCCCCTACATGGGCCAGGGCTGGCTCTTCTTCCAGTATCAGCTCTTCTCCCTGACGGAGGACGGCCAGCCTGTGATACTGGCGGAGGAGAGCCTCAGCTATGACTGCAACGACAACGCCGGGCCCAAGGACCGCATGGACCCCGCCGCCATGGCGGCCTTCCTGCAGCGGGTCCACGGTTATCTGGAAAACGCAACCCTGCTCCTCAGCACGGAGGGCGGCGCCTGGCACAAGCCCGGCAACTCCGGCGCGGAGTTCTGGGACGACTACGCCGTCTTCTGGAACGAGGACTACGGCCTCTACGACGAGAGCCGGACCCTAGAGGAGAACCTGAAAAACTCCTGGGCGCTGCAGGGGGATTGAGGACCTTCCGCAGACGAGGCTGCAAGCTCCGGTATCCGCCTGGAGGCAGGAGCATCCGGGATTGACAGCTTGTGACCGAGGGGTACGACAGAGGTTGACAGAAGATACATCCTATGAGAGAATGAAAGAAAAGACCTTGGGAGGTGCGGTATGGGATTCTGGTGCTTCATGCTGGTGATGTCTCTGCTGATCCCCGGAGCGATGATCGGAATGGGAAGGCGCTTTCAGACCATGCCGGGAGAAAGGAACGGAACCTCTGGCTACCGGAGCGCACGGTCTATGGAAAGTCCGGAAGCCTGGCGCTTTGCCCAAGGATACTGCGGACGGCTGTGGATCTGCTGCGGCGGGATCTTGCTGCCGTTATCTATCGTCCTGTTCCTCTTTGAGATCAGGGCTGGGACAAGATCTGCGGCGATCCTTGGCATTGCCGTTTGCCTTGGTCAGCTGCTGGTGCTGGCCGGGACGGCCATTACCACGGAACGTGCCTTGAAACGGCACTTTGGCGAGAAAAAAGGGAAAACTTCTTAAAATAAGCGAAACCTCCGTGAACGGGTAGTTCACGGAGGTTTTCTATTATGGAAGGCTTACTTCACCGGCTGGATCCAGCCCTCGGCGCAGAGGAGCTCTGCCAGGAGCACGGCGCCGCCGGCGGCACCCCGCAGGGTGTTGTGGCTGAGGCCCACGAACTTGTAGTCGTACTGGCTGTCCTCCCGCAGGCGGCCGAGACTGATGGCCATGCCGTTCTCGCACATGCGGTCCAGTTTCGCCTGGGGCCGGTCGGGCTCTTCCATGTAGTGGAGGAACTGCTGGGGGGCGGAGGGGAGCTTCAGCTCCTGGGCGATGCCGCGATAACTGGCCCAGTCCGCCTTGATCTGTTCCATGGAGGGCTTGCAGCCGTCCCGGAACTTCATGAAAACTGCCGCCATGTGGCCGTCCAGGCAGGCCACCCGGAAGCACTGGGCGGTGATGGCGGGGCCCTGGGCGGGGACGATCTTTCCGTCCTCCACCTGGCCGAAGAGCTTCAGGGGCTCCTTCTCGCTCTTCTCCTCCTCGCCGCCGATGTAGGGAATGCAGTTGTCCACCATCTCGGGCCAGCGCTCAAAGGTCTTGCCCGCGCCGGAGATGGCCTGGTAGGTGCAGACCAGGGCGGACGCCAGTCCGTACTTGCGCAGGGGATGCAGGGCGGGGACGTAGCTCTGGAGGGAGCAGTTGGACTTCACGGCGATGAAGCCCCGCTCCGTGCCCAGACGCTTGCGCTGATGGGGGATCACGGCCAGGTGCTCCGGGTTGATCTCCGGCACCACCATGGGGACGTCCTCCGTCCAGCGGTGGGCGGAGTTGTTGGAGACGATGGGGCACTCCAGCCTGGCGTAGCGCTCCTCCAGGGCCCGGATCTCGTCTTTCGGCATATCCACGGCGCAGAAGCAGAAATCCACCAGAGAGGCGATCTTTTCCGCGTCCGCCACGGCGTCCATCACCACGAGATCCCGGGCGCAGGCGGGGATGGGGGAGGGCATGACCCAGCGCTTCTCCGCCGCCTCGCCATAGGGCTTCCCGGCGCTGCGGGCGCTGGCGGCGATGACGGTGAGGCGGAACCAGGGGTGGTTCTCCATCAGCGTGATGAAGCGCTGACCCACCATGCCCGTGCCGCCGATGATGCCGACCTTGTACTCTTTCATGCGTTCCTCCGTTTCCGCCCGGGAGATGTCGAATCCGCTTGCATCCCGGGGGCTTGTGTAATATAATAAAGTGTCTTGGCATATTCCGCCGGACAGGGAAGCGGGAGACGCAGAAGGGAATGTCTCTCGCCTGTACCTGTACCGCGTACATTTGTCCATATCATAGCACGCTGCGGCCCGCTCGTCAAGAGCGGGAACTTAGGGAGGTCGCATGAAAAAACTGCGTTGGAGCCTTGGCTTTTTGTTGACGATCCTGATCTGCTGCGGCGCAGCCGCCGCCGTGGAGAATGACACCGTGAAGGTGGGGCTGCGCTACGGCAGCAGCGCCATGTTTTCCGCCAATCTGGAGAATGCCGTTGGCAGCGGCTACACCTTCGGCTACTACGACGCGGGGCGGAACTTCGTGGAAGTGGGGGAGACCGGGCGGACCGCCGTCTCCGTCACGGCGGCGGGGACCATCTACCTTGGCAGCAGCGGCTACTATGAGACCGACCAGGGCCAGGGCAGCATTGGAAAATGGCGGGCAGAGGCCGGAGAGACCTATGGCAGCTATGAAGAGGCCGCCGCCGCGGCGGAGAGTTATCCCGGCAGCCATGTGGCCTATCTCTCCGATACCTACCGCCTGCGTCTTGGCTGCTATGAGACGGAGGACGCGGCCATTCTGGCCCTCTCCAGCGCCGGACTGGACGGCAGAGTCGTGGAGGCCAGCCGTACCGGCGTGGTGGTGACGGTGACGAAGACCGATACCGTCCTCTTTGAGTTTGACTGCCAGGGCAGCCGGAGCTTCGCCATCCTGCCGGATGGCCAGGGGCAGACGGCGGAGACCTGGTTCCGGTTTTACAAGTACCGGGGCGGCTTTGAATACCCCCGCGTCACCGGGGGAAAGCTCAGTGTCATCAACGTGGTGGACCGGGAGGACTACGTCAAGGGCGTCATCCCCTATGAGATGAGCGGCACCTGGCCGGTGGAGGCCCTGGCAGCCCAGGCCGTCTGCGCCCGGACCTATGTGAGCCGCGCCACCAAGCACAGCGCCAGCGGCTTCGATGTCTGCAACACCACGGACTGCCAGGTTTACTACGGCCGGGGCAATTCCACCTCCGGCCCCAGCGCCCGCAGCGATTCCGCTGTGGACGAGACGGCGGGCCTCTGCCTCTACTATGGCGGAAAGCTCATTGAAGCGGTCTATTTCTCCTCGGACGGCGGCGCGACAGAGGACGCGAAGAACGTCTGGGGCGGGGACCTTGCCTACCTCAAGGGCAAGGAGGACCCCTACGAGGCCCTGGTCACCATCCCTGGCTACCGCTACACCACCACCTATACCAAGGACCAGCTCACCTGGGTCCTGCAGAACAGCGGCTACTCCATCGGCACGGTGGAAAAGGTCTATGTCTCGGACTATACCGCCATGGGCAATGTCTACAAGGTGACCTTTGTGGACAGCAGCGGCAGGACCCTGACGGTGCAGGGCGACAAGTGCCGCACCATTTTCTATAGCTCCACCCTGGGCAAGAGTGTCAAGAGCCTCCGCTTCACCATCGACGGCCAGGGGGCGGAGCTCTACATCAACGACAGTTCCACCACCATCGCCTCCACCGAGGGGGCCTACGCCATCAGCGGCAAGGGGACCGTGACAGCCCTGGGCGGCGAGGCCTGGGTGCTGACCTCCTCCGGCAAGAGCCAGACGGGGAGCGGCTCCTCCGGCGGCAGCGATGTGACCATCCGAGGCAGCGGCAGCGGCCACAACGTGGGCATGAGCCAGTGGGGCGCGCGGGCCATGGCGGAGCAGGGGTACTCCTATCGGGACATCCTGCATTTCTACTACACGAACGTGGACCTTTACTGAGGGCCCGGGAAGGAAACAAGCATGAAGACCAGTGATTTCAACTACGAGCTCCCAAAGGAGCTCATTGCCCAGACCCCTCTGGAGAAGCGGGATACCTCCCGCCTGATGACCCTGGACCGGAAGACCGGGGCCTGGGAGCACCACCATTTCTACGAGCTGCCGGACTTCCTGGAGCCTGGTGACTGCCTGATCCTGAACGATTCCTGGGTCCTGCCCGCCCGGCTCCTGGGCCAGCGGCTCCCCGGCGGCGGTGCCTGCGAGGTGCTGCTGCTCATCGATCGGGGGGAGAAGACCTGGGAGTGCCTGGTGCGCCCGGGACGCCACATGCGGGAGGGGACCAAGCTCTCCTTCGGCAATGGAGAGCTCACTGCCGAGGTGACGGAGGTCCTGCCGGACGGCAACCGCTTGGTGCGCTTTGATTATGAGGGCATTTTCCTGGAGGTGCTGGAGCGCCTGGGCAAGATGCCCCTGCCTCCCTACATCAAGGAGGAGCTCCAGGACCAGGAGCGCTACCAGACCGTCTATTCCAAGGTCCCTGGCAGCGCGGCGGCCCCCACGGCGGGGCTCCACTTCACGCCGGAGCTGCTGGAGACCATCCGGCAGAAGGGCGTGAACATCGGCTATGTGACCCTGCACGTGGGGCTCGGCACCTTCCGTCCGGTGAAGGAGGAGGAGATCACGGAGCACGAGATGCACAGCGAGTTCTGCATCCTGCCGCCGGAGACCGCCCGGCTCATCAACGAGACCAAGGCCGGCGGCCACCGCTGCATCTGCGTGGGGACCACCTCCTGCCGGACGCTGGAATCCTGGGCGGCGGAGGACGGCCACATGGAGCCCAAGGCCGGGTGGACCAGCATCTATATCTACCCCGGCTACCGCTTCAAGGTGATGGATGGTCTCGTCACCAACTTCCACCTGCCGGAGAGCACCCTCATCATGCTGGTCTCCGCCTTTGCCGGCCGGGAGCATGTCCTGGCCGCCTACGAGGAGGCTGTCCGGGAGAAGTACCGCTTCTTCTCCTTCGGCGATGCCATGTTCCTGCACTGATGGCGGACTGGACCCTGCTCCTCTGGCGGCGGGACGGACCGGAGGGCTTCGACGCCCTGGCGGCGGAGGGCTTCCGGCTCCTCTCCCTCTTCCAGGAAGGGGAGGCGGCGTTTGAGACCGTCCGGGACCGCGCCCGGGCGAAGCCCTTTCCCTGGACGGAGGCGGCGTTCGCCGGGACCCTGCGCAAGGGTCAGACGAACCAGGGAAACGCCCTTCTGGGGGACCTGGGGTACAGCGCTGCCTTCTTCTCCGAAGGCGAGCACCCGGTGGGCTATCAGCTCCACACCGGGGACCGGAAGGGAATGGACAGCTTCGTTGTCCGCATCCCGGAGGCGCGGCAGCGGGGCCTCTTCGCCCCGGAGCGGGTGGGGGAGACCCTGCGCCGGAGCGCGGAGATCTTCCGGCCCTTCTGGGGCTGCGTGGATGCGGGGCTCCCGCCGGAGGGCGGCTACCTGGGAGAGGACGGCCGTCCTGCCCTCTGCTGGCTGAACTACTGGCCGGAGCCGATGGCCCGAAGGGTCGGGAAACTCCGCATCCGTCTGGCCTGCGCCGGGACTGAGGCGCACTTCAGTGACGACATCCTGCAGACCGGCCCTCTGCCGCCTACAGAAAAAATCCGGAAGAAACTTGCCGCCGGCTGGGGCTGGATCCCGCTGGGATCTGAGCGCGACGTACACGTTATGGGATGATGGATGCGATAGGAGTATGAAATGCGAAAGAAAATCTACATTGCCAGCATAATTTTTCTTTTGTGCTTGGGGCCCGCAATTTATTTATACAGTCTACGTGTCACGCCGAGCGATCTGCCGAATACCGCTTTTACTTATGTCGGAAAATGTGTAAACGTTGACGCGGAAATTCGCTATGTTGGGAAATTCAGCAGGCCTGCATACTTTTTACTTATGGAAGATGGCCGTGAGTTTTGGTTTAGCAGTCTCTCCTGCCGGCAGGGAGATATTGACATCTATCATTTTTACGATGTTGTCCCTGGCAATATAATCACTGTTCGTTACATTGACTTCAACTACGGGCTGGGCTCCTTTGCAAAAGAAGCAGTAGAAATTCGAGACGAAAACGAAGTATTTCTCTCCCTTGACGCCTCAGAACGCGACTTTCAAAAAGCAAGGACGGCTGTATGGATCACCTATGTCTCAGTTCTTGTTTTATGGACCGGCGCTGTCTTCCTCTACTATTCTGATGAACGAGCTCAGCGCAAGCTCACCGCCCACCGCCAGCAGACCAAGGCGAAGCGCCGCGAATGGCTGGACGCCCACCCGGAGGAAAAGGGCGCGCCCCCCAGCGCCAGACGCAAAAAGAACCGCGGTCGAGAATAATTTCCTGCGCTGTTTTGCAGATCGCGGAAAGGAAATATTATGACACAATTTGAAAAATCTTTCCATGCTGCTCTGCAAGAGTGTTTTCCGTCAGAGGGATTTTCCTACCGTTCAAAAAGTTTTTTCCGTTGGTGCCCTGATATCGTTCAGTTCTTCTCGGTAAAGTGGGTCAGATACCAATACACCTTCAGTTTTGGAATTCTTCCGCTTTCCTTCAAAACCTTAGAGTTCAACGACCATGTTGGCTATTCTCTCTCCAAGCTCCGGGCGGAGCACATCGTTCTTCCGTCCCACATACGCCTGGGAGACTGGACGTTTCCGATCCCTACCAAGTGCTGTGAGACAGGTGTTCTTCCATCCTATATGCACCTGGCGGACTGGACAACGCAGGAACTGCTGGACAGCGACTTTGCGGAAGTTGTCAATCTGGTGCGGTTGGAGGTTCTTCCGTTCTTTCAAAAGGGCCAGACGGTGACAGGCGCCCGTGCAGCGGTAGAAGAAATGGATCGTAAATATTTTTCTGCTCCGAATTCGCTTCACGAAGAGATCGCAATGCATTTTTGCCTTCTCTCTGGAGATATGCAGCGAGCTTATTCTCACATCGACCGGATCATTGCCTCGCGCAGTCAATATGGAGCGCAGCTTGACTTGGCAGAGCAATGGAAAACGCTGCGCCGGAGTTTTCGGGAGGACGACGAGAGTACCATCCAGTCCTATTTGGAAGAGGGGACGGCCTATTCTAAGCCATTCTATGACAGTTTGAGACATCCGCCCGGAAGGGCGAGGAAGGAGCGGCGTATGGAACTCACTGACCTCCCCAACATCGGGCCGGTGTTGGCGGAGAATCTGCGGAAGATCGGCGTGGAGACGCCGGAGGCGTTCCGGGAGATGGGAGCGGAGGAGGCCTTCCTCCGCATCCGGCGGAGCGTGGACAGCGGCGCCTGCCTCCATCAACTCGGCGCCCTGGCCGGGGCGGAGCTAGGGCTTCCCAAGGCGGCGCTGCCGCCGGAACGGAAGGCCGCCCTCAAGGCATTCTTTCAGGAGACCAAGAAAAAGGAAAGGGAATCATAGATCATGTTCAAAGTCATCAAAACCGAGGGAAAGGCCCGGCGGGGCGAATTCCAGTGCGCCCACGGCGGCACCGTGCAGACCCCTGTCTTCATGAATGTCGGAACCCAGGGCGCCATCAAGGGCGGCGTCAGTGCCTACGACCTGAAGGAAGTGGGCTGCCAGATCGAGCTCTCCAACACCTATCACCTCCACCTGCGCCCCGGTGATAAGGTGGTGCGGCAGATGGGCGGCCTCCACAAGTTCATCGGCTGGGACGGCCCCATCCTCACGGACTCCGGCGGCTTCCAGGTCTTCTCCCTGGCCTCCCTGCGGAAGATCAAGGAGGAGGGTGTCACCTTCGCCAGCCACATCGACGGCCACCGCATCTTCATGGGGCCGGAGGAGTCCATGCAGATCCAGTCCAATCTGGGCAGCGACATCGCCATGGCGTTTGACGAGTGCGTGGAGAACCCGGCGACCTATGAGTATGCCAAGGCATCCTGCGAACGGACGCTGCGCTGGCTGGAGCGCTGCAAGGCGGAGCACGACCGTCTCAACGCCCTGCCGGAGACGGTGAATCCGCAGCAGATGCTCTTCGGCATCAACCAGGGTGCCACCTTTGAGGATCTCCGCGTCTGGCACATGCGGGAGATCGCGAAGCTCGACTGCGACGGCTATGCCATCGGCGGCCTGGCGGTGGGGGAGCCTGCCGATGTGATGTATCAGATTATCGACGCGGTGGAGCCCTACGCCCCCCAGGAGAAGCCCCGCTACCTCATGGGGGTCGGAACCCCCAGCAACATCATCGAGGCCGTCAGCCGGGGCGTGGACTTCTTTGACTGTGTGATGCCCTCCCGCAACGGCCGCCACGGAAAGCTCTTCACCTGGGAGGGGACCGTGAACATCATGAATGAGAAGTATATCACCGATGAGCGCCCCATCAGTGAGAGCTGCCAGTGCCCTGTCTGCCGCCGCTTCTCCCGGTCCTATCTCCGACATCTTTTCAAGGCGGATGAGGTCCTGGCCCTGCGCCTCGCCGTGCTCCACAACCTCTGGTTTTACAACGAACTGATGGCGAAGATCCGCCAGGCTCTGGACGAGGGAAATTTTGCGGAGTTCCGGGAGAGATACAGCGGAAAACTGGAGCAGAGAGCATAAAATCCACAAAAGGTGCTTGCAATACCGGAATTGTTTGGTATAATAATCTTAATACTGTTTTTGCAAAGGAGCAATCACAATGGAACAAATTATTATGATAGTCCTGATGGTGGCCATCTTCTACTTCCTGCTGATCCGGCCGGAGAACAAGCGTAAGAAGGCGGCGGACCAGATGCGTTCCGCCCTGAAGAAGGGTGACAAGATCGTGACCATCGGCGGCATCATGGGCACCATCGTCCGCGTCACTGAGGAGAGCATCGTCATCGAGACCAGTGAGGACCGGGTCCGGATGGAGCTGGCCAAGTGGGCCGTCCAGACCAACGCCTCTGCTCCCCAGCCTGAGAAGGCCAAGAAGAAGGAAGCCATCGAGGAGCCCAAGGAAGAGGAAGCTGCTCCCGAGGAGTCCGCGGAGGAGACCAAGGACTGATCCCTGATTCATAAACCGAAGCTCCCCAGTCATATGGTTCCATGGGAACGATATGACTGGGGAGGTTTTTTATGTCGAAAGGGAAGTGGGGGAAGGCGTTGGCCCTGGGCGGGCTGCTGGCGTTGGGGATCTGGCTCCTCTGGCAGATGGGGCTTGCGCTGCTGACGGTAAAGTCCGTCCTGCCGGAGAATGCCCTGATACCGGGCCAGTGGGCGGGAGCCTTTCTGGCGGCCTTTACGGGAGGGCGCTTTACCGTCCGGCGCAGCGGCCTGGGGCCTTTGCCGGCGGCGATGGCCGTGGCTGCGGTTTTTGCGGGGATGGCAGCCCTGCTGGGTTTTCTGATCTTCGGGGAACTGAGCCTGGGCGGCCGGAGCCTGGGGCTGCTGGCGGCCGTGGGTCTCGGCGGTCTGGCGGCAGGGCTGCTGCCGCGGGGCGGAAAGCGCCGGAAGAAGGCTCCGGCCAGAAAGGGACGCCGCTGAGCTTCGGCGATTCTCACAAAATTCCGAAAAACGCGGTCCCGCGACGGGGTCTCGGCGGGGAAGGCGCGGAGGAGGTGAGGGCTTCAGGAAGCAGCTGGAAAAATCGAAAATGTGGTGCGGCCTGGGACGCGATGCCCCCATATCTTGGCACTGCCGGGGGAGGGGGGACCGCGCTTGGGCCGCTCCATTCTGATCTTGTTTCTGTAGTTTACGTAATATACTTTACATAATATTTTGACATAACTGACAAAATCGGAAAAAGTTCCTGGATAACCTTGCGAAATCTGCGGATTTGCCCTATATTATAGAAGGCCCCTTTGCCTGCCAGCTTTTCATAAACCGCTGCTCCCCGGCATATAGTCGCGTGGAGGTGAGGCGCATGAATGGCAGGAAGGGAACACGGCTCGCCGCGACGGGGCAGGACTTCTGGTTCCGCCTGCTGTTGCTGGCGTTCTTTTTCGTCTGCGGCGTCCTTTTGGGACAGGCACTCTCCGCCCGCGGGGCGGAGGGCACCGCCGGGGAGCTGAGAGAGTACCTGGAAGGGTACCTTTCCCTCCCGGAGGAGAAGGGATTTTGGGAGACCCTTCCCTCGTCCCTGTTCCTGTACTTCCGCTACCCGTTGCTGGCGTTCCTGCTGGGGTATCTGGGGGCGGGAGTGGCGCTGCTGCCCCTGAGTGCCGCTGCCTTCGGCTTTTCCCTGTCCTTCTCCGTCTGCTGCTTCACGGCGGCCTTCGGCGGGGCGGGAGCGCTGCTGGCCATGGCGGTCTTCGGGATCCGGAGCCTTGCCTCCGTGCCCAGTTTCTTTCTTTTGGCGGTCCCGGCGCTGCGTTCTGCCGCGCTGCGGTCCCCGCTTCCCTTTGGGAGAGGGAAGCGGGTGGCGTCCGCCGGAAACGATACCGGCCGGTGGAAGAGGCTCTGCGCCGTTTCCGCGGCGCTTCTGGCGGCGCTCCTGCTGGAGTCCGCCCTCTCCTCCGGGCTGCTGCGCCTGGTGTGGGAGCATTTTATCGCAGCATAAGAGAGAGGATGGGGAAGCGCATGGACGATATCACACGGTTCAGCCAGTATCTTACGGAGGAGAAGCACGCCTCCGCCAACACCGTCAGCGCCTATCTCCGGGATATCCACCAGCTGTGGGAATACCTGCGGGAGCACGGAATCGACCTTCGCCATGCGGACAGCATGGCCCTGCAGGGCTACGTGGGCTATATGCTGAGCCGGGGGAAGTCCGCCGCTTCTGTGACCCGCTTCCTGGCCTCCTCCAAGTCCTTCTATAATTTCCTCCTCTCGCAGGGGGATGTGAAGACCAACCCCGCCCGGGGCGTCACCGCCGCCAAGGCGGAGCGGAAGTACCCGGAGATCCTGACAAATCAGGAGGTGGAGCTCTTCCTGGAGCAGCCCCAGTGTGTGGACCCCAAGGGCTTCCGGGACCACGCCATGCTGGAGGTCCTCTACGCCACCGGTATCCGGGTCTCGGAGCTGACGGCGCTGGATCTGGAGGATGTGAACCTGGCGGCCGGTTTCCTCCGCTGTGAGAACCGGGGCCGGGAGCGGATCATCCCCATGTACCACACCGCCGTCAAGGCCCTGCAGGAGTACATCCGGGACGTCCGGCCCCAGATCGTCATGGATCCGGAGGAGCAGGCCCTCTTTGTCAACATGAACGGCGAGCGCATGAGCCGCCAGGGCTTCTGGAAGATCATCAAGCACTATCAGGAGACTGCCGGCATCGAGAAGGATATCACCCCCCACACCCTGCGCCACTCCTTCGCCGTCCATCTGCTGGAAAACGGTGCGGACCTTCGCTCCATCCAGGAGATGCTGGGTCACGCGGACATCTCCTCCACCCAGGTCTACACCCATGTGGTGAAGAACAACCTGAAGGACGTTTATCGCAAGGCCCACCCCAGAGCGTGATTAGAAAGCAGGAGCCCCCTGGGCTCCTGCTTTTTTCCTGCATTTTAAAAATTTTTCCTCTGCCGCAATGGAAATCCCCCGCCGGAAACTCTAAGAGGTGAAAGGAGGCGATGGCATGGATCGGGAGGAATTCGCGCTCCGGGTGAGCGCAAGGCGAAACCAGCTCTACCGGACGGCGTATCTGTACCTGGGCCGGGAGGCCGACGCCCTGGAAGCCGTGGACGAGGCGGTCTATCAGGCCCTCCGGCACCTGCGCCAGCTCCGGGAGGAGCAGTATTTTGAGACCTGGCTCACGCGCATCCTGCTGAACGAGTGCCACCGGGAGCTCCGGCGGCGCAAGCGCCTGGCGGGGGAGGAAGCCCTGCCGGAGAGCGCCGGGCCGGACGCCTATGACGGCCTGCCCCTGCGGGAAGCCGTCTCCCGCCTGCCGGAGGAGCTTCGCCAGGTGGTGATCCTCCGCTTCTTCGCAGACAGGACGCTTGCGGAGACGGCGGAGTGCCTGGGATTGCCGGTGGGGACCGTCTCCACCCGGCAGCGAAAGGCCCTGGAATTGCTGCGATTGGAGCTGGGAGAGGAGGAGAGAGCATGACGAGAATGGAGGAATACCAGGCCTTGCGGCAAGCGCTGGAGACGGTGCCGGAGGCCATGGAGACCGTTGCGGAACGAGCGCTGGCAAGGGAAAAGACTTGCCGGAAGAAAAAGCGTGTCTGGGGCATTCCCGTGGGGAGCCTCGCCGCCTGCTTTGCCCTCTTCCTGCTGCTGGTGAACTGCTTTCCCCCCTTTGCCGCCGCCTGTGAGGGCCTGCCGGTGCTGGGAGAGCTGGCGGAAGCCCTGCGGTTTGATAAGTCCCTCCGCCGCGCGGTGGAAAATGAGTACGTCCAGCCCCTGGGCCTCAGCCAGACGGCGAACGGCATCACCGCCCGGATGGAGTACCTCATCGTGGACCAGAAGAGCGTCAACCTTTTCTTCAGCTTCCACTCGGAGGATGGCTGCCCTCTTCGTGCGCGGTACAGTACGGACACCACGGACTGCATCAGCCTGATGAATGGGATCGACCTGCAAAAGAATGACGAACTGCAGCAGATCACCCTGATGTCAGTGGGGGATACCCTGCCGGATACCTTGGAGCTGACCCTTTTTGCCTACCGGGATGCCATCGGCAGCGGGGAAGAGAGCGAGCCGGCAGCGGAGTTCCATTTCACCATCGAGTACGATCCAAGCTTTACCGCGAAGGGTGAGACCATTCCGGTGGGGGCGTCCTTTACCCTGGACGGACAGACCTTGCTCCTGGACCGGGCGGAGATCTATCCCACCCATATGCGTCTCATTCTGCGGGAGGCGGCGGAAAACACGGCGAACCTCCGCTCTCTGGATTTCTGCCTGACGGATGACCAGGGCGGCACCTATGAAGCCGGTGCCGGTTCGGTGGTCAGCATGGGAACGGGGGAGAACGAAAACTGCTATCTGCTGGAGAGTCCCTGGTTCCAGGATGGAAAGCACTTTACCCTGCATATCCGGGGCGCACAGTTTCTGACCAAGGGCAAGGAGTGGGTGAGAGTGGACCTCCAGGCCAAGACCATTGAGGGCTTGCCGGATGGCGCGGCGCTGGACGAGATCCGGCTTTATGACGATACCTGGCAGGTCAGCGTCCGGACCGACAGCATGCCGAAAGGGACCGCCAGGCGCGCGTCGCTCTTTGGCAGTGAGTACCACAATGAGGACGGTACGATCCAGGGTTATACCGGCCGTGGCTACTCCGGCGGGGACGGCGGCTGGGAGTATGTGACCCTGGAAGACTATCCGGAGAACGTGGTTTATCTGAAACTGAGCCATGACCGCACGGTCCTTCTGCCCCAGTCCCTGGACATCCCCATCAACTGACCCCTTGCACAATGGCGGAAAGCGTGCTATCCTGCCGGTAAGAAACAACGCCTGCGGGCGGGAAAAAGGAGGAGCGCGTATGCGTCCCATGCGGAGAGCGGAACGGGAAGTGACGGAGGAGACCCACATCCGAGAGATCCTGGAGGGCTGCGAGACCCTGCGCCTGGGTCTCTGGGACGGGGAGGAGGTCTACGTGGTCCCCGTCAGCTATGGCTATCTCTATGAGGAGGGCCGCTGCACCCTCTATTTCCACGACAGCGCCCAGGGCCGCAAGGCGGAAGTCCTGGCACGGGGCGGAAACGTGGGCTTTGAGCTGGATCGCGGCGCGGAACTGGTACCGGCGGAGGTGGCCTGCGGCCACTCCACCCGCTATCAGAGCATCGTTGGCAGCGGCGAGGCCCAGCGCCTGGTGGACCCGGAGGAGAAGCGCCTGGCCCTGCGGCAGATCATGCGGCACTACACGGGCCGGGAGAACTGGGACTTCCCGGATGCCGCCCTGGAAAAGACCGCCGTCTGGGCCCTTCGTGCCCACTGGTTTACCGCCAAGGAGCGGGGATGAATGGAATACCGGGGCCGCCCTTTGCGGGCGGCCCCTTCCGTTTTGCCGCAAAAATGGCGGCCCCGTGTTTTCCTGTTGCGCTTGGGATCGGGATTTGCTATAATAAATAGAACTGCTGTTCCGGGTCCCCGGGGCGGCACAGAAAAGAGGGGAGGGGAACGGCTTGCGGATCCTGGGCATTGACCCCGGCTACGCCACCATCGGCTTCGGTCTTATCGAGGCAGAGCGCTGGAACGCCCGGATGCTGAGCTATGGGGCCATCACCACCCCGGCGGGCCTGCCCCTGTCCCGGCGGCTCTACCAGATCAGCCGGGATGCCGAGGAGCTCATCGGCAAGCTCCAGCCCGATGCCATCTCCATTGAGGAGCTCTTCTTCAACACCAACATCACCACCGGCATCGCCGTGGCCCACGCCCGGGGCGTCCTGCTCTGCGCGGCGGAGAAGTGCGGCGTACCGCTCTTTGAGTATACCCCGGGCCAGGTGAAGCTTGCCGTCACGGGGTACGGCAAGGCGGAGAAGCGCCAGGTGATGGACATGACCAAGCGGTTGCTGCATCTTGCGGCGCTGCCCCGTCCGGACGATGCGGCGGATGCCCTGGCCCTGGCATTGTGCCACGCAAGGAGTTCTACTTCGCAGCTCCCGCAAACCAAGCCGGAACGGGAGACGATCTGAGAAAAAACGGCGAAAACGCCGGGGGAGGGACCGATGTTTTACTATCTGGACGGCACTGTGGCGGAGATCCTGCCGGGTCTTGCCGTCATCGACTGCGGCGGCGTGGGCTACGCCTGCCTTACCACCAACCACACCCTCTCCCAGCTCCGAAAAGGGGAGCGGAGCAAGCTCTACACCTACCTCAACGTGGGCGAGAGCGTCTTCGACCTCTACGGTTTCGCTTCCTCCAAGGAGCTGGAGAGCTTCCGGATGCTGCTGGGGGTCTCCGGCGTGGGACCCAAGGCGGCCCTCGCCATCCTCTCCGCCTGCACGCCGGAGGCGCTGGCTCTGGCGGTGGTCTCCGGGGATGAAAAGGCCCTCACCGCCGCTCCTGGTGTGGGAAAGAAGATCGCCCAGCGCATCATCCTGGAGCTGAAGGACAAGCTGGCCCGGGAAAGCGCTGCCACAGGGCTGGATTTCTCCGGCGGAAATGCTGGCAAGGTATCTGCCTTCACATCCAAGGCGGGAGAAGCTGCTGCGGCCCTGGCCGTCCTTGGCTACTCCTCCCAGGAGGCCGCTGCCGCCCTGAAGGGGTTGGATACGGATGCCCTCTCCCTGGAGGAGCTGATCCGCCAGGCCCTGAAGCGCATGGCAAGATAAGAGGACCTTTTGATTCCGCGTTGCAGTCTGGAACGGTCTCCCGCGCTTGGCGCGGGAGGGAAAGGAGCGAAAGCGTGGCAAAGTATGAGCGGGAGTTTCGCGGCGATTTCGACGCGGCCTTGGAAAAGATCCACGATGCTGTGATGAACGGAAGCTACTCGGCAAGCTATGAGGATGGCAGCGACTGTGTGAGCGGCGGTTTCCGCTGCGCCGTCCGGGTCTATGAGCGCTACAGCGCCATGGGCGGCAACCGGGTCAGTCTCAGTGTGACCCTGGCCGGGAGCGGGGAGACGCTCTTTGTTTCTGCCATCACCTCCGGCGGCAGCCAGGCAATGTTCCTTAAGGTAAATACCTGGGGCGAGAGTGCCTTCCTGGACTCCGTCCGGTCTGCGCTGGACGCGCTGTGAAAGGATACCGATGAAGGAAAACACCAAGAAAGTTACAAAAAGTGGCATCACCTTCGGCAGCTGCCTTGCCATGGTGATCTCGTTTACCACCTGGCATTCCGTGGGATGGGCCATCATCCACGGCCTTTTGAGCTGGGTCTATGTGATCTACTACATCCTTCGCTACTGAGGAGGGAAGCCCATGAGCATTGATTTCGGGAATGACATCTATGAGGATCCCATCGTGGCAAAGACCTTCCTGGCGGAGGATGCCCAGGAATCCTCCCTCCGGCCCAAGACCCTTGCGGAGTACATCGGCCAGGAGCGGGCACGGGAACAGCTCTCCATCTTCATCCAGGCGGCCAAGGGGCGGAACGAGTCCCTGGACCACGTTTTGCTCCACGGCCCCCCCGGCCTCGGCAAAACGACCCTCGCCGGGATCATTGCCCAGGAGATGGGGGCCGGCATCCGCATCACCTCCGGTCCCGCCATCGAGAAGCCCGGCGACCTGGCGGCCCTCCTCACCAATCTCAATGAGGGGGACATCCTCTTCGTGGATGAGATCCACCGCCTGAACCGCTCTGTGGAGGAGATCCTGTACCCTGCCATGGAGGATTACGCCCTGGACATCATCGTGGGGAAGGGTCCCAGCGCCAACTCCATCCGCCTGGACCTGCCCCATTTCACCCTCATCGGCGCCACCACCCGGGCGGGGCAGCTCTCCGCGCCGCTGCGGGACCGCTTCGGTGTGACACTGCGGCTGGAGCTCTACACCCCGGAGGAGCTGGCCCGGATCGTCACCCGCTCGGCGGGCATCCTGCGGGTGGACATCGAGCCGGACGGGGCTTATGAGATCGCACGGCGGAGCCGGGGCACGCCCCGTATCGCCAACCGTATGCTCCGGCGGGTGCGGGATTACGCTCAGGTGAAGGCCGACGGCGTCATCACGGCGGAGGTGGCCGACCAGGCCCTCTGCGCCCTGGAGATCGACCATCTGGGCCTGGACCCCGTGGACCGGCGGATGCTCTCTGCCATCATGGATCACTACCGGGGCGGCCCCGTGGGCCTGGAGACCCTGGCCGCCACCATCGGAGAGGAATCCGTCACGCTGGAGGATGTTTACGAACCCTACCTCATGCAGTTGGGCTTCCTGACCCGGACGCCCCGGGGCCGCTGCGTCACGGAGCGGGCCTATCAGCACCTGCACCGCCCGGTGCCCGGCGGCACCGCCAGCCCCATGGAGCAATTGAGCCTCTGATGGAGTATTTGAGCGGCGTGAAGCTCCAGCGGGAGCTGCCGGAGGGGAGCTACCTCAAAGACCTTCCCCCGGTCCGGTATCTGACAGAGGGAAACGAGCTGCGCTTCGACCGGCCGGTAACGTTTCTGGTAGGGGAGAACGGCAGCGGGAAGTCCACGCTTCTGGAGGCCATCGCCGTGGCCTGCGGCTTCAATCCGGAGGGCGGCACCCGGAATTTCCGCTTCGCCACCCGGGAGACCCACTCGGAGCTGGGGGAGTACCTGACCCCCATTCGGAAGGGCTATCCCAGGGACGGCTTCTTTCTTCGGGCGGAGAGCTTCTATAATGTCGCCAGCAGCATCGACGAGATGGACGAGGGCGGCATCCTGGGGCCCAGGGTCATCGACAGCTACGGCGGCGTGTCCCTGCACCGGCAGTCCCACGGGGAGAGCTTCCTGGCCCTGGTGAAAAACCGTTTCGGCGGGGAAGGGCTCTACCTTCTGGATGAGCCGGAGGCGGCACTGTCCCCCTCCCGGCTTTTGACGCTTCTTTGTGAGATGCGGCGGCTGGTGGAGCGCGATTCCCAGTTCCTCATCGCCACCCATTCCCCCATCCTCATGGCCTATCCCGGTGCCCGGCTCTACCAGATGGGGGAGACAGGCGTCCACGCCGTGGACTATCGGGAGACGGAGCACTACCAACTGACCAAGCGCTTTCTGGAGGACCCGGAGCGGATGCTGCATTATCTGCTGATGGGCTGAATATCCATACTGTAAAGGTAAAATACGCAACAGAAGGGAACGGACACGATATGGGTAAACTTTTTGGCACCGACGGCATCCGCGGAGTCGTCGGCGAGAACCTGACGGCGGAGATGGCCTTCCGGGTGGGGCAGGCGGTGGCCTGCGTCCTGGCGGAGGACAGCGGGCAGCGGCCTGTGATCCTCATCGGCAAGGATACCCGCATCTCCTCTGATATGCTGGAGTCCGCCCTGATGGCGGGCATCTGCTCTGTGGGCGGCGACGTGAAGCCGGTGGGGACCATCCCCACCCCGGCGGTGGCCTATCTTGCCCGGCAGGAGGGGGCCGACGCCGGCATTGTCCTCTCCGCCAGCCACAACCCCTATGAGCACAACGGCATCAAGGTCTTCAGCGGCCAGGGATATAAGCTCTCAGACGCCGTGGAGGCCCGCATCGAGGAGAAGATCCTCTCTCCGGAGCCCATGAAGCTCCGCACCCGGGGAGAGATCGGCCGCCGCTACCACGGCATGCGCCAACTGAAGCGGGACTATATCGATTTCGTGGCCTCCACGGTGGAGAGCGACCTCTCCGGGCTCCGCATCCTGGTGGACTGCGCCAACGGCGCCGCCTCCGCCACCGCGCCGGAGCTCTTTGGCCGCTTCCGGGCCCACACGGACTTCCTCCACCGGGACCCCGACGGCGTCAACATCAATCACCGCTGCGGCTCCACCCATCTGGAGGACCTCGCCCAGCAGGTGGTCCGGGGCGGCTACGACGTGGGCGTTGCCTTTGACGGCGACGCCGACCGCTGCCTCCTGGTGGATGAGACCGGCGGGATCATTGACGGCGACAAGGTCATGGCTGTCTGCGGCGCGGACCTGAAGCGCCGGGGCGAGCTGATCGGAAACACCATCGTGGCCACCGTCATGAGCAATCTGGGCCTCCACGAGTTCTGCCGGAACGAGGGCATCGACCTGGTCTGCACTGCTGTGGGGGACCGCAATGTGCTGGAGGAGATGCTCCGCCACGATTACCGCATCGGCGGCGAGCAGTCCGGCCACACCATCTTCACCGCCCTGGAGACCACCGGCGACGGGGAGGTCACGGCCCTGCAGTTCCTCCGGGTCCTGGCGGAAAGCGGGAAGAAGGCCAGCGTCCTGGCCTCCGTCTGCCCCACCTATCCCCAGGTGCTCCTCAATGTGGAGGTGCCCCACAGCGGCGGCGTGAAGGAGGCCATCATGGCGTCCGACATCCTGGCCCAGGCCATCCGGGTGGAGGAGGAAAAGCTGGGCGATTCCGGCCGCATCCTGGTGCGTCCCTCCGGCACCGAGGCCCTGATCCGGGTCATGGCGGAGGCAAAAACCGAGGCGGAAGCCCGGAATTGCGCCCAGTCTCTTGCCGATACTATAAAATCACTAAAATTCTGAGGACTTTTTTCGCTGTTTTTGATAATTTGCTTGACAATTCCCGGAAACGATAGGTATAATGGACTATGTGCAATAGGAACGATCGACCCATAGCGACCGACAGCCTGTCGGACGAGGTCCTCTGCCGTTTGGCGGGGGAGGGGGACCGGAATGCGGAGGAGCTTCTGGTGACCCGCTACACCCGCTTGGCCCGCAAGATCGCCCGGCCGTATTTCCTCATCGGCGGCGACAGCGAGGACCTGACCCAGGAGGGGATGATCGGCCTGATGCGCGCCATCCGGGAGTATAGTCCTGAGCGGGCGGCGTCCTTCCGCACCTTTGCGGAGCGCTGTATCCGCAGCCGGCTCAGTTCCGCCCTGCGGGACGCGGACCGGGATAAGCACGCTCCCCTGAACCGATCGGTCCCCTTGGATACACCCTTCTTTGATCCTGATTCCTACACCTCTGGCGCCCAGCAGTTGGCTAGCCGCGATCCGGAAGATCTCCTCATTGACCGGGAACGGGCCCGCAGCCTCTTATCCGGTGTCCGGAAACAGTTGTCCGAGTTTGAAGCAAAGATTTTGGGGTACTATTTAGACGGTCTTTCATGTCGGGAAATTGCCGAAACCGCAGGCATCTCCCCAAAGTCCGTGGACAACGCTGTGCAGCGCATCCGGCGCAAGACGGCACAGCAACTTCTTTCCGGCGATTTCAGCGGCAGCTGAACGCATATATATTTTTCTCAAAGAGAGGGTATCATCATGTACGAAGACAAGACCTTAGTTTGCAAAGAGTGCGGCCAGGAGTTCGTGTTCACCGCCGGTGAGCAGGAGTTCTACGCTGAGCGCGGCTTCCAGAACGAGCCCCAGCGCTGCAAGGCCTGCCGTGACGCCCGCAAGGCCGCTGCCCGTGGTCCCCGGGAGTATTTCACCGCTACCTGCGCTGCCTGCGGCGGCGAGGCGAAGGTTCCCTTCGAGCCCAAGTCTGACCGTCCCGTCTACTGCAGCGAGTGCTTCGCCAAGATGCGCGAGCAGCACTGATCTGCAAACGAAGTCTGCTGAAAAGGCCGCCCATCCGGGCGGCCTTTTTTTGTCGCGGCAAGTACTGCGCGGAGTAAAGGGGCCATCGGGAAAGGGTAACGGACAGCGGAAAGACGAAGAGAGCCGCCCTTTGGGCGGCTCTCTTCTTTGGGTAAAAACAAGCGGAAAACCGCGCCGTGATCACAGGAAACGCAAAAAGCTGCATACGGTCCTGCTTTTGGGACACTTCCCATGCTATCCTGAAGATACACCAAAACTTACCAGAGCATCTTGCAGGAAAGGAAGAAACATGGTAAAATT
Source organism: Clostridiales bacterium (assembly GCA_004553545.1). Taxonomy (GTDB): domain Bacteria; phylum Bacillota; class Clostridia; order Oscillospirales; family Oscillospiraceae; genus Oscillibacter. The sequence continues at coordinate 22,033 of SFLD01000003.1, forward strand.
GCATTAAATCACCAAGAAAGAAATGTGAGAAACTGTTATGATGTACAGATTTGCAAGGCGGTTTGGTGTGTAATAAATAGAGAGACGGCACAGTGAAAAAGATTCACTGCGCCGTTGAGCCCCTCTTTTCTAATTTTTCAATCCCCAGCCAAATGGCTGACGCTTCAATTTAGCATAATGCATACGCATTTGTCTCAGGAAAAAGAACTCATTGAAATAAGGAGTCATATTCAATGACAAACAGAAGCGATCCCTTCCCGGCGCACATCCGCCGGACGGGTGAGACGGAAGTCCGTCAGCCAGTCTCGGAGCACAACCGGCAGGCGAGTCAGTATGCCCTAAATGCCCTAGCTGCGGCGAGGCTTGGTGGCGCGGCAAAGCTGGTCGGACTTCTGCACGACATGGGAAAGTATACCGTACGGTATCGTGGGTACCTGGAAAACGCAGTCTGTGGGATGGGACCGGCCGTCCGCGGCTCCGTGAATCACAGCTTTGCCGCTGTGCGGTATCTGCTGGAGCATTACCACGGCCGGGCCTCCCCCTGCGGCCCATTGACAGCGGAACTGCTGGCCTATGCGGCAGGCGCGCATCACGGCCTTTTTGACTGTGTGGATGCCGGCCACCGCTCCGGCTTTCAGCTCCGAATGGAGAAGGAGGACATCGGCTATGAGGAAGCAGTGCACAGCTTCCTGCAATACTGCGCCGGGGAGGAAGAACTGGACACCCTCTTTGCGGAAGCGGAGGCAGAGATCGAGCAAGCCTACCGGAAGCTCATCCCCCTGCTGCGGCAGGACGAGACCGCCAGTGAAGAAGCCCGCTTTTACCTGGGAATGCTGGCGCGGCTCCTGCTCAGCGCCGTGATCGAGGGCGACCGCCGGGACACGGCGGAGTTTGAACAGGACATGCGCTTTCCGCAGGCTCGGACGCCGGATGAGCTGCATATACTCTGGGAAACGCTGTCGGATCGGGTAGATCGAAAACTGGGAGAACTCCCCCACAGAACAGAGGTGGAGAAGGCCCGGCGCGAGATCTCTGACCGCTGCCGGGCCTTCGCCGAAAAGCCGGGCGGTATCTACCGGCTGAACGTGCCAACCGGGGCAGGGAAGACCCTCAGCTCCCTGCGCTATGCGCTGGCTCACGCGGCCCGGTATGGAAAGAGCAGGATTCTGTTTGTCGCACCGATTCTTGCAATTATTGATCAGAGCAGTAAGGTTATCCGTCAGTACATCGGGGATGACAGCCTGATCCTGGAGCATCACTCCAACATCGTGCAGGAGCAGGCGCCGGATAATCCGGAAGCACAGGAAGAACTGGACCGCCGGGAATTCCTGACGGCAACGTGGGAAAGCAATATCATCATTACCACGCTGGTCCAGCTGCTGGACACCCTGTTTTCCGGGCGCGGCAGCTGCATTCGCCGCTTCCATTCCCTCTGCGGCAGTGTCATTGTGATCGACGAAGTGCAGACGGTGCCGAGCCATCTGCTGACCCTTTTCCACCTGGCGGTGAGCTTCCTTTCGGAGGTCTGCGGTGCCACGGTGATCCTCTGCTCCGCTACCCAGCCCTGCTCCGAGGCGGCCCGGCACCCCATCGCCGTGCCGACGCCGGACATGGTACCCTATGACCAGGCGCTGTGGCGGGCCTTCCAGCGGACGGAGCTTCGGGATGCCGGAGCTCTGCCACTGGCGGAGATCCCCGCTTTCGCGGCGGGTATCCTGGCGGAGGCAGACAGCCTCCTCATCGTCTGCAACAAGAAGAACGAGGCGGCCGGCATCCTGCGGGCCATGGAGACACTGGACTGCCAATGCTTCCACCTCTCCGCCGCTATGTGCATGGCGCACCGAAGGGCAGTCCTGTCGGAGATGGAAGCAGTCCTGGAGCGCCTTCGGCGGGAGCCCGGCGCCGGACGTAAGGTGGTCTGTGTCTCTACACAGGTCATCGAAGCGGGGGTGGATATCTCCTTTGCCCGGGTCATCCGCCTGCTGGCAGGCATGGACAATGTTGTGCAGTCCGCAGGGCGCTGCAACCGAAACGGCGAGAGCGGGACGCCGGTGCCGGTTTTTGCCCTGAACTGCGCGGATGAACCGCTGGCGCATTTGCCGGATATCCAGCGGGCAAAGAATGCCGCACTCGAGCTGCTGGCAGAGTTCCGCCGTGCCCCGGAGGAGTTTGACGGCAGCCTGACTTCCGATGCCGCCATCCGCTTTTACTACCATTGGCTCTTTCAAAAGGAGCTTCAGGACATCCAGGATGGCCCCGTCCTGGCGGAGGGGCGGAAAACCTCGCTCTTTGCCCTTCTCTCGGCAAATGATGACTTTGTGGATGCGAAAGCCTGCCCGGATTGCCGGAAGTATCTGCTGGCGCAGGCATTCCGCACGGCGGGGAAAGCCTTCACGGTGTTCGGCGGGGATACCACGGATGTCCTGGTCCCCTATGGCGAAGGCAAAGAACTGATCCTGGCGCTGGGGGAACTGCGGCCGCCCTATGACCTGCCGCAGGTGCAGGCGCTGCTGGAAAAGGCAAAGCCCTATACCGTCTCGGTCTATCCCTGGCAAAAGGAAGCCTTGGAAAACCGGCGTGCTTTGATCCCGCTCTGCGGCGGGAGCATCCTTGCCCTGCAGGAGGGGTATTACGATCCCGTGATTGGCCTTACGGAACAGCAGGGAGATCTTCCCTTTCAGGAGGTGTGAAATATGGAAAAACCAGTCCATCTCAACGTGGTGGAGTTTCAGGTCACAGGCGATTATGCCCTCTTCTCCGACCCGCTGATGCGGGTGGGAGGGGAGAAGTGCAGCTACCAGATCCCGACCTATGAAGCGCTGAAGGGTGTAATGGCATCTGTATATTGGAAACCGACCATCGTCTGGTACATTGATTCCGTCCGGGTCATGAATCCCATCCAGACGGAAGTGAAGGGCATCCGGCCCATCAAGTACCACGGCGGAAACGACCTCTCATACTATACCTATCTGAAGCACTGTGCCTACCAGGTACGGGCCCACTTTGAGTGGAACAGCAACCGCCCGGAGCTTGCGGCGGACCGCAATGAGAATAAGCATCACAACATTGCCCGCCGTATGATCCGGAAAGGTGGACGGAGGGACGTGTTCCTGGGCACCCGGGAGTGTCAGGCCTATGTGGAACCCTGCGTCTATGGGGAAGGGGCGAGCGCCTATGATGGTACTCCGGAGCTGGGCTTTGGCCTCATGTACCATGGCATCACCTATGCCGATGAGGCATACTCCCAGGAGACCCAAAGCCGCATGACAGCGAACTTCTGGTACCCTGTGATGCGGAAAGGGGAGATCGTCTTCCCACGGCCGGAAGATTGCCCGCTCCACAAACCCCTGCGGGAGATGGAAATGAAACCCTTTGGGGAAGATCGGGGAAACTTTTCCGGCCTGCGTGAATTTGGGGAGGTGGAGTGAGTGAGCCTTTTGCAGAAGGCCGTGGAGACCTACGACGCCCATACATCCCTGGCCGGAAAGGTAGAAAGTGCCTCTTATGCCGGAGCGGATGGTAAGGCGGTGAAAGCCTGCCAACCCCTAGCCCCCATCGGCCACACCATCACCAGCGCGGACCTTGAGATCACCCTGGACGGCGGGGGACATTTCTGCCAGGCCCGGGTGGTGGACAAGAAGGAACCCAAGATCATTCTCCCGGTGACGGAGGATTCCGCCGGAAGGACCAGCACACCCGCTGCCCACCCCCTCTGCGAGCAGGTGGGGTATCTCACCGGCAAGGACGAAAAGAAGTTTACGCTCTACGTGGACCAGCTGCGGGAATGGGAGGGATCCGAGTACTCCCATCCCATGCTGCGGCCTATCCTCCGATATGTGGAGGGACGGACGCTGCTGGCCGACCTTGCCGCCTGCGGCATCCAGAAGGTGAACGACAAAGCGTTGGTCCGCTGGCAGGTCAATGGCCTTGGCGTGGAAAAGAGCGGAAAGTGCTGGGAGGACCAGGCCCTGTTCCGGGCCTTTACCGCCTGGTATGAGCAGCGCCGCGTGAGGGAGGGGGTTCCCGTTCTCTGCATGGTCTCCGGGGAGGAGACCATCCCGGCCAAGCAGCACGCCAAGGGGATCATTCCCATGAATGGCAACGCCAAGCTGATCTCGGCCAACGATTCCAGCAACTTTACCTATCGCGGCCGTTTCACGGAGGAGAGTCAGGCTGCCACCGTAGGGTATGAGGCATCCCAGAAGGCCCATAACGCCCTCCGCTGGCTGGCGGCGGAACAGGGGACCGTGTACGGCGGACGGACCTTCCTCTGCTGGAATCCCCAGGGGAAGGAGGTTTACAGGGCGGACCTCCCGCTGCTGGGAAGCCTGGGAAAGCCGACGGTCACCCCCACGGATTACCGGAAGGAGCTTCGGCATACGCTGGAGGGCTTTCAGACCAATTTGCCCGTCCAGGATGCCGATGTGGTGATCGCATCCTTCGATGCCGCTACCACCGGGCGTCTGGCGCTGACATATTACCGGGAGCTGCGGGAGTCGGACTTTTTGCAGCGGCTCTACGACTGGGACGAGAGCTGCTGTTGGTGGGCCTGGAACCCGGAGACAGAGCGGTACAACGCCATCCAATCCCCGTCGCTGCGGCAGATCGTTCAGTGTGCCTTCGGCCTCCGGCGCGAAGAGAAGGGGAGGGTACGCCTGGTGGTGGATGACCGCGTGATGCGCCAGCAGATCCAGCGGCTGCTGGCCTGCCGCTTGGAGCGGGCAGCGTTCCCCACGGACATCCTGCGGGCACTGACGGCCCGGGCCTCCATGCCGCAGGCATTTGACGGCGTCTATCAGAATGTGCTGATCACCGCCTGCGCGGCGATCAAGAAATACCATCACGACCACGGGAAAGGGGAGATCGAGATGACTCTGGAAGAGGAACGGAATGACCGAAACTATCAGTTCGGGCGGCTGCTGGCCGTCCTGGACCGTGCGGAAAGAGATTACTACCAAAAAGTGGGGGAGAGCAGACAGACCAACGCCTCGAAATATATGACAGAGTTTGCACGGCATCCCTTGGCAACCTATGAACATATCCATCGGTTCCTGGAGCAAGCGTATCTCCCGAGAATTCTTCCGTGGCAGGAAGAGCGGTTCAGAAAGCTGAACCGTGAAATTAACGAGATACTGCACAGCCAGTTCACAATAAATGAACTCAAAGAACCGTTGGATGACACGTACCTCATCGGATTCTATGTACAGAGTGCGGCATTTTTCAAACCGCAGGAGAAACAGGAGGAAGACGAACAATGAGTACACTGAAGAATAAGATCGACTTTATCGCCCTGGTCTCTGTCACCCGGGCCAACAGCAACGGCGACCCCCTCAACGGAAACCGCCCCCGCACAGACTATGATGGTTACGGCGAGATGTCCGATGTCTGCGTCAAGCGGAAGATCCGGAATCGGATGCAGGATCTGGGTAATGCCATCTTCGTCCAGTCGGAGGACCGCTGCGACGATGGCTGCGGCAGCCTCAGCGAACGGGCGTCCGCCGCACTGAAGGAATACAGCAAGGATCGGGAGAAGTATGCCAGGGCTGCCTGTGCCAAGTGGCTGGATGTCCGGTCCTTCGGCCAGGTCTTTGCCTTCAAGGACAACAAGGGCTTCTCTGTGGGCGTCCGGGGGCCGGTGTCTGTCCATCAGGCCGTGAGCGTTTCGCCTGTGGATATCGAATCTCTGCAGATCACAAAGAGCGTGAATGGCGAGAAGAAGGAAAAGGAAGAGAACCGGGCTTCCGATACTATGGGTATGAAGCACTTTGTCCGCTTCGGTCTCTATCAGATCAAGGGCAGTATCAATGTACAGCTGGCGGAGAAGACCGGCTTTACGGAGGAGGATGCCGCCACCGTGAAGGAGTGCCTGCGGACGCTGTTCGTCAACGATGTTTCCTCCGCCCGTCCGGACGGCTCTATGGAGGTAGTAAAGGTCTATTGGTGGCGGCACAACTGCAAGGAAGGGCAGTATTCCTCCGCCAAGGTGCACCGTTCCCTGGAGATCCGGCAGAAAGAGAACGTTGTGACTCCTGGCTGCCCGGAGGATTATGATTACATTCTGCATCCCCTGGCGGGGCTCGAACCGGAAGTGATGGACGGTGTATAACGAGGACGACTTCCTCCAGCTTTCCGGTTTGCAGCATTTCAAATTCTGCCACCGGCAGTGGGCGCTGATCCATATTGAGGATCAATGGGCGGAGAATTACCGGACGGTGGACGGCGCGATCCTGCATGAAAACGCCCATGACGGCATACGCACCGAGAGCCGTGGTGATCTTCTCATCACCCGTGATATGCGGGTCTTCTCCCGGACTCTGGGCGTCTCCGGCGCCTGCGATGTGCTGGAATTCTGCCGGGGCGGGACGGGAGTCCCCCTCACTGGCCGGGAAGGGCTGTGGCAGCCCTTCCCGGTGGAGTACAAGCGGGGGCGGCCCAAGGAGCACGATGCCGATGCCCTGCAGCTCTGCGGCCAGGCCATGTGCCTGGAGGAGATGCTCTGCTGTGAGATCCCGGCAGGGGCCATCTACTACGGTGAGATCCGGCATCGTAAGGAAGTTGCCTTTACACCGGAACTCCGCCAAGAGGTCCGGACGCTCCTCGAGGAGATGCACTCCCTCTATGACCGTGGGCATACCCCCAGGGTGAAGCCCACGAAAGGCTGCAACGCCTGCTCCCTGAAGGAGCTTTGTCTGCCCAAGCTGATGGGGCGCAGGTCCGTTTCTGCATACCTGCGCCAGGCAATGGAGGATACGCGATGAGAGCGCTTCTGAACACCCTTTTCGTAACTTCAGAGGATATCTATCTGGCCCTGGATGGTGAGAACATCACCGCCAACCGGGGAGGGGAAACGGTGGCACGATATCCCCTCCATACCCTGCAGAGTATCGTCAGCTTTTCCTACGCCGGGGCATCCCCGGCCCTGATGGGGGCGTGCGCCCAGCGGGGGATTGGCCTTGCCTTCTGCACGCCCAACGGACGCTTCCTGGCCCGTATCACGGGGGAAAGCCAGGGGAATGTTCTGCTGCGGCGTCAGCAGTACCGGACGGCGGATGACCCGGCCCAGAGCTGCCGGGTGGCCCGGATGATGATCCTGGGAAAGCTTTACAACGCCCGCTGGAGCGTGGAGCGCACCCGCCGGGACCATGCCCTGCGGGTGGACGGAGAGCGGTTCGTTGCGGTCTCTGCTCAGCTCCAGGGTCTGCTGCCGCAAGCGGCGGCAGAGACCTCACTGGAGAGCCTCCGGGGCCTGGAGGGCGCCGGGGCCACAGCGTATTTCAGCGTGCTGGATGAGATGATCCTCCAGGGAAAGGAGACCTTTTTCTTCCGCCAGCGGAGCCGCCGCCCGCCGCTGGACGCCTTCAACGCGCTGCTGTCTTTTGCCTACAGCCTGCTGGCCCACGACTGCGCCTCGGCGCTGGAGAGCGTGGGCCTGGATGCCTATGTAGGCTTCCTCCACCGGGACCGCCCCGGCCGGGAATCCCTGGCCCTGGACCTGATGGAGGAGCTGCGGCCCTGCCTTGCGGACCGCTTCGTCCTGACGCTGGTGAATAACCGGGTGATGAAGGCGGCGGATTTTGACTTTCGGGAGAGCGGGGCGGTGTTCCTCACGAAGGAGGGCCGCAGGACCTTCCTGCAGCATTGGCAGTCCCGGAAGCGGGAGACGCTGACCCACCCCTTCCTGGAGGAAAAGCTCCCCTGGGGACTGGTGCCCTATGTGCAGAGCCTGCTCCTGGCCCGGTATCTTCGGGGAGATCTGGAGGCCTATCCGCCATTTCTTTGGAAGTGAGGTCAATATGCTGGTTTTGATCACTTACGACGTGAATACAGAGGACGCCGCCGGGCGCAAGCGCCTGCGGCAGATCGCAAAGCAGTGTGTGAATTACGGCCAGCGGGTGCAGAATTCCGTTTTTGAGTGTCTGCTGGACACGGCTCAGTGCCGAAGCCTGCAGCACACGCTGTGCAAGATCATGGATGAAGAAAAGGACAGCCTTCGGTTTTATTATCTCGGGAAAAAGTATGAGAGTAGGATCGAACACTTTGGCTGCAAACAAACATACCTTCCAGAGGAGCCGATGATCCTGTAGTGCGAAGAGCAAGCATACGGTATTTTCGGGACGGTTCGCACCGGGTGTCGTTGCGGTTTCCTCCGGCTCCCTCAAAAAGCGTCCTGACAGGCGGCGCTTGACGGGGGAAAAGCATTTGTCCTTTGTCTGTTATTGCAAAAACACACGCGATTTTTGTGTATTTTTGCTGTCGCGCCCCGTAAGGGGCGCGAGGATTGAAATCTTTCCATGCTTGAGGGGGTGTTGTAAATGACAAGTCGCGCCCCGTAAGGGGCGCGAGGATTGAAATTTGTGGTGTTGGTTTCTGCTGCAGTTGCGGCGAGTCGCGCCCCGTAAGGGGCGCGAGGATTGAAATGCCTGCGGCGACGGATCCGATGCCGTCCTGGTGGCGTCGCGCCCCGTAAGGGGCGCGAGGATTGAAATTACGCCGACCTTGCCGCTATGCAGGGCCTGGCGGCGCGTCGCGCCCCGTAAGGGGCGCGAGGATTGAAATGCCGCCTGGCTCATCAGCGGCGGGATATGAGAGAGGTCGCGCCCCGTAAGGGGCGCGAGGATTGAAATCCTTCGGGGAGCGCTATCCGGAGATCCGGGAGATGTCGCGCCCCGTAAGGGGCGCGAGGATTGAAATAGGCAATCCGGTCCACGACCAAATTAGAGTTGGCAGTCGCGCCCCGTAAGGGGCGCGAGGATTGAAATGTTTGCCCGGTTTCTGGCAGATGTTACCAAGCCGTCGCGCCCCGTAAGGGGCGCGAGGATTGAAATTCCTCCCGCCTCCAGCTCTCCGCCGCAGGCGGGTCGCGCCCCGTAAGGGGCGCGAGGATTGAAATATCCTCCTGGGCTGTGCCCCTCTTGATTACATTTGTCGCGCCCCGTAAGGGGCGCGAGGATTGAAATGCCGTCGCTGGCTACGATGTCGCCGTAGACGCTGGTCGTCGCGCCCCGTAAGGGGCGCGAGGATTGAAATTTACAGCTGGCATTATGAACGATTGGGAGTTCCGCGTCGCGCCCCGTAAGGGGCGCGAGGATTGAAATACGTCAGTTCCGTCGATAAAGTCGAGCTCTCTCTGTCGCGCCCCGTAAGGGGCGCGAGGATTGAAATGTGGAATTCTGGCGGCGAAGTGCCGCTGTACTACTGTCGCGCCCCGTAAGGGGCGCGAGGATTGAAATACCAGTCTCAGGATCGCCATAAGCAGTCCGGGGGTCGCGCCCCGTAAGGGGCGCGAGGATTGAAATAGTAAAATTTTTTACCAACGACCAAAACCAGCGAGTCGCGCCCCGTAAGGGGCGCGAGGATTGAAATTGGTGCTATGGCTCAGGGTGTAACTTCTTCCGGTGCGTCGCGCCCCGTAAGGGGCGCGAGGATTGAAATCCATCCCGGCAAGATCGGGGACAACGGCAACTGGGTCGCGCCCCGTAAGGGGCGCGAGGATTGAAATACCACGGATAGAGCCAAAAACCGCGCAAAGACCTGTCGCGCCCCGTAAGGGGCGCGAGGATTGAAATAAAAACGGCTGTGCCTTGTTGCCTCGTGTGTAAGTCGCGCCCCGTAAGGGGCGCGAGGATTGAAATTGGTGTTGCGATTCCTAATGTTGCCGGTTATAAGGTCGCGCCCCGTAAGGGGCGCGAGGATTGAAATTGTGATATCTATGTTCGGAATTACGTTACTCGTCGTCGCGCCCCGTAAGGGGCGCGAGGATTGAAATCGGCGCCCTCTCTGTGCACAATGCAGGGCTTGCGTCGCGCCCCGTAAGGGGCGCGAGGATTGAAATTCCAGGTGCGCTCCGAAGCCGCAGAACATACAACGTCGCGCCCCGTAAGGGGCGCGAGGATTGAAATACCCGCGGCCAGATGGCCGCTGTGGAGGGCCGTCGTCGCGCCCCGTAAGGGGCGCGAGGATTGAAATGTCACCCTGGCGGCCCGGACCTGAGAGGAGGACATGTCGCGCCCCGTAAGGGGCGCGAGGATTGAAATGTGTAGCAGAAAAGGCGGTGAAGAAGTATGGAAGTCGCGCCCCGTAAGGGGCGCGAGGATTGAAATGTTTTTGCCAAAGCCTCCGGCGACGATGTGGGCGTCGCGCCCCGTAAGGGGCGCGAGGATTGAAATGTTATGATCCGGGAGTTGCCGGATGGAGCGGACGTCGCGCCCCGTAAGGGGCGCGAGGATTGAAATTCCACGATCTCCCGCAGGAGGCAAGCGTCCAGCAGGTCGCGCCCCGTAAGGGGCGCGAGGATTGAAATGCTTTGTTGGCCTGCTTGGTGATCGCCGAGAAGGTCGCGCCCCGTAAGGGGCGCGAGGATTGAAATGCCTGCCTGCAGGAGCCGGGGGCATACGTGGGGGTCGCGCCCCGTAAGGGGCGCGAGGATTGAAATATCGGAAGCGCATTTACCGGAGATATGGATGCGGTCGCGCCCCGTAAGGGGCGCGAGGATTGAAATCAGCACTGCTACGGCACGGCGGCAGACATCGTGGGTCGCGCCCCGTAAGGGGCGCGAGGATTGAAATTCGGCTTGATCCGAGGTAGTAGTTGCGCCCCTTAAAGTCGCGCCCCGTAAGGGGCGCGAGGATTGAAATCCTCCCAGCGGATCAGTGATCTTGGTGCCCTCTGGTCGCGCCCCGTAAGGGGCGCGAGGATTGAAATCCAGATAACGCTGTGGCCCATGTGACGGTCCGTCCGTCGCGCCCCGTAAGGGGCGCGAGGATTGAAATCTCTTGGGCAGCGGTAATTTTTGCGCTTAATAGCGGTCGCGCCCCGTAAGGGGCGCGAGGATTGAAATTCCTCGCCGGGCGGCCTGCTGCTGAGCAGCTACAGTCGCGCCCCGTAAGGGGCGCGAGGATTGAAATGTTTTTGCGGGGTCTGGGAGCTGTTCTGCGCGCCGTCGCGCCCCGTAAGGGGCGCGAGGATTGAAATGACCCGCAGGAGCTGGTCCGGGCCGTGGAAAATCGGTCGCGCCCCGTAAGGGGCGCGAGGATTGAAATCCGTGCTCGGCGATGCCGTGATAGTACGCCGCCGTCGCGCCCCGTAAGGGGCGCGAGGATTGAAATTCCCTCCTCACAGGCCCCTGGATCATATCCACGTGGGTCGCGCCCCGTAAGGGGCGCGAGGATTGAAATGGACAAGCGCATCCAGAAGCACGTCCAGAAGTAGTCGCGCCCCGTAAGGGGCGCGAGGATTGAAATGGCGGGAGTACCGTCACAGTTGGCACAGTCAGGCTGTCGCGCCCCGTAAGGGGCGCGAGGATTGAAATTATCAGTACTCCGGCGGCTGGCGGACCGGGGACAAGTCGCGCCCCGTAAGGGGCGCGAGGATTGAAATTGCTGGGAGGTGCCACATGACGAGAGGACGCGCAAGGTCGCGCCCCGTAAGGGGCGCGAGGATTGAAATTGCTGGCTCAGGTCACTGGCTTTTATCGCCGCCGTCGCGCCCCGTAAGGGGCGCGAGGATTGAAATATGTTGTACTGCTGGGCTGCTCGCCCCGCTGCGATGTCGCGCCCCGTAAGGGGCGCGAGGATTGAAATTCCGCCACCTGCGGATTTAAGCTGGACGTTTGCGTCGCGCCCCGTAAGGGGCGCGAGGATTGAAATGGTCGATCACGGCGAAGACGCCGTGGGTCATCGGTCGCGCCCCGTAAGGGGCGCGAGGATTGAAATGTTGCGCTCCTCCCAGTTGATAACAGAAAGAGGGTCGCGCCCCGTAAGGGGCGCGAGGATTGAAATTGTAGTCGAAGCACATAAAGAGAAAGCGATATCAGGTCGCGCCCCGTAAGGGGCGCGAGGATTGAAATGGGACTTTTTGCGTGGTGGACGGTACAGGACTCGAAGTCGCGCCCCGTAAGGGGCGCGAGGATTGAAATCGGGAGGCCCCGGAGGACGAGGAGTGGGAGCTGCCGGTCGCGCCCCGTAAGGGGCGCGAGGATTGAAATCGGCAACCTCTCGACTGTTGAAGCAACCACCACGGTCGCGCCCCGTAAGGGGCGCGAGGATTGAAATCGGTCGTCGATCAACGCCGTGATGGTCCTCGCGTCGTCGCGCCCCGTAAGGGGCGCGAGGATTGAAATTCCACCGGCTCCTTGACAAAATACCGCGCCAGGTCGCGCCCCGTAAGGGGCGCGAGGATTGAAATCATTCTTCGGGCGGATCCCAAGTGGGAGAATCGCTCCGTCGCGCCCCGTAAGGGGCGCGAGGATTGAAATGGATAGCCTTGGCCTTGCTGCAGGCCTTGTCGCGTCGCGCCCCGTAAGGGGCGCGAGGATTGAAATCAGAGGATGTGCCGCATCCTCCACATCCTCTGCGTCGCGCCCCGTAAGGGGCGCGAGGATTGAAATGAAGGGCCTCCGGCGTCCGGGCGGCAGCGGAGCCGGTCGCGCCCCGTAAGGGGCGCGAGGATTGAAATGCGGACAAGCACCGGGACCGGGACCTCCTGATGATGTCGCGCCCCGTAAGGGGCGCGAGGATTGAAATTTGACGTAGACGCCCACGCCGCCCCAGTCGGGCATGGTCGCGCCCCGTAAGGGTTGTTTTTACTTCGAAGAAATGTTATAGTAATTTGCAACTCAGGAAACTGATCCTGTCAGGAACGAATTGAAAGGGAGGAGGTGGACAGGCGTGGAGAAGGGAACTCCCCGTGATGAGGTCATGCTGCAGTTTGTCCAGGAGGCCAGGAATGGCGCTTCGCACGATGAGATCACCGCAAAGATCAAGGAACACTATTTTCCCGTTGAAGTGGAGCCTGATCCGGTCGCTCATATCCGGCAGAGGCTGGCCAGCGAGGTCGCAGACTCGGTCTTTCTGCTGGCAAAGTTCGCAGATGATGTCCAGGCCCAGAAAGAGGCTGCGGCAGCGGAACAGGGTGAGCGGCAGGAAACCCAATGACAGTTTGAGCGTTGCAGAGAAACGCATTGGAATAAGAGCGGATATCGTTAAGCGGAAGGCCCCCGGCAGGCGTCGGGGGCCTTCCTTCTTCTCACTGGTCGAAGCTGGGGTTCATATAGTAGACGTTCTTCTCGCCAAGACGATCCTTCACCAGCCGCAGTCCCTCGCCGAAGCGCTGGAAATGGACGATCTCTCTCGCCCGCAGGAAGCGGATGGCATCGGTGACGTCCGGGTCATCGGAGAGACGGAGGATGTTGTCATAGGTGACCCGGGCCTTCTGCTCGGCGGCCAGGTCCTCCGTGAGGTCGGCAATGGTGTCGCCGGTGACCTGCATGGTAGCGGCGGACCAGGGGTAGCCGGAGGCAAACTGGGGGAAGACCCCGGTGGTGTGATCCACAAAATAAGCCTCAAAGCCCGCGTCCTTGATCTGCTGCTCCGTCAGGTTCCGGGTCAGCTGGTGGACGATGGTCCCCACCATTTCCAGGTGTCCCAGTTCCTCGGTTCCGATGTCGGTCAGCAAGCCCTTGAGTTCGGGATAAGGCATGGAGTAGCGCTGGGAGAGATAGCGCAAGGAGGCTCCCAACTCGCCATCCGGGCCACCATACTGGGAAATAATGGCGGCCGCCAGCTTGGGATTGGTGTTTTTGATGCGGATGGGGTACTGGAGCTTCTTCTCATAGACGAACATTTATTCGCTGCCTCCTCTCTCCCAGGGCCAGGGATCCTTCAGCCAGGCATAGCTGCCGTCTGCCGGACGGTCCGTCTGGAGCAGGGGACCGTAGAGCTTCTGGTACTTCTGACGGCCTTCGTTGGCCAGCTGCACGTAGGTCCAGTAGAGGTCCAGGACCTCCTGGTCCGTGGGATGGGTGGTGAGGTAGAGGCCAAGCTCATCCACGGCGAAGTCCAGCGCCATCAGCTCGGCAAGGGCCGTGTTGGGCATGGGAGTCTTGGCCTGGATGGCCGCCTTGAAGGGGAGATTCAGCCCCGGAAATAGGGTGCCGGTCTGCAGGGCCTCCGCCCGCTGGTAGCGGGGCGGATTCTCCCCCTGCACGGGGATATACGGATAGGCCAGGGGAGCGCAGAGGCAGGGAAGGGCGCCGCTGCCCTCGCCGCAGGCCTGGTCAGGTCGATCCATCTGCAAGGAAGATTCCTCCTTTGAAAGGAAGTGGAGGGCGCTGCCCTCACCGCAGTTTATGCGGCAGGGGAGGGAAGAGGTTCCATCCCCTTGCAATTCCAGGGAAGGGACGGTATAATAAAAAAATGTCGCGGCCCACTGGGGCCGCGAGGATTGAAATGCGCCGGGATTCTCGTTTCCGTATCCTTCTAGTCTTTCGCATAGGGGATAAGCCTTCCTGCATAGCCTTCTCCGGAGGTGAGGGCGTATGTGGCTGGTGATCCGGCGAAGGACGCTGCTGTGGAGGGGCGTTTGTGTCTGGCTCCTGCTGGGGCTGACATTGACGGCGCTGGCGTATTTCCGAAGTCCTCCGGCGGCGGAGGCGTCCGGGCTTTCCCGCCCGGAGACGGTCTATGTCATCGATCCTGGCCACGGCGGGGAGGATGGCGGCGCGGTGGCAGCGGACGGCACCGTGGAGAGCGGCGTGAACCTGGCCATCGCCCTGCGGCTCCGGGATATCCTGCGCTTCTGCGGGCAGGACTGCGTCATGACACGGGAGGAGGATGTCTCCATTTATTCCCCCGGCTGTGAGACCCTGCGGCAGAAGAAGGCCTCCGACCTCAAAAACCGGGTGGCCCTGGTGAATGCCCAGGAGGGGGCCATTCTCGTCAGCGTTCATCAGAATTGTCTGCCATCCGCACCCAGTGTCCATGGGGCCCAGGCGTTTTACAACGGGATCGAGGGGGCGGATGCTCTGGCTTCCGCTGTGCAGGAGGCTCTGAACCGGGCGGCGAACCCAGAGAAGGGGAAGACTCCCGTCCGGATCTCCGACAGCATCTATCTCACCAAGAACGTCACCGCTCCGGCGGTACTGATCGAGTGCGGTTTTCTCTCCAATCCCCAGGAAACGGAGAGGCTGAAGACTGCGGAATACCAAAGAACACTGGCCGCCGCCATGGCGGCGGGCCTGCTGCAGGCAGCAGGGGAGGGAGTGCCATGAAAGCCAACAAGACTGCCTTTTACTGCACAGACTGCGGCAACGAGCTCAGCCGCTGGGCGGGGAAGTGCCCCGCCTGCGGCGCCTGGAACACCATTGTGGAGCAGCCCAAGCGGGCGGCGGCAGGGGAGCGGAAGAGCGGCAGCGTCCGCTTTGATCTGCCCCGGAAGGCGAGTCCCGTCACCGCCCTCCGGCAGGAGAGCGAGGTCCGGTTCCCCAGCGGCATCGGGGAGCTGGATCGGGTGCTGGGAGGCGGTATCGTGAAGGGATCCCTGATTCTGGTGGGCGGAGCGCCGGGCATCGGCAAGTCCACCCTGATGCTGCAGATCTGTAGCCAGCTCTGCCAGGGCGGCAAGGTTCTCTATGTATCCGGGGAGGAGTCGGAGTATCAGCTGAAGCTCCGCTGCCAGCGGCTCCGCGCGGAGAGCGAGAATCTCTATGTCCTCTCTGAGACCCGGCTCTCGGACCTGCTGGAGGTGGTGGACGCCGAGGAGCCGGAGGTCCTCATCGTAGACTCTATCCAGACCCTCAGCGATGACGCCCTGGACTCCGCTGCCGGCAGCATCGCCCAGGTGAAAAGCTGCACCCTGACGCTGATGGAACTGGCCAAGCGCCGGGGGATCACCGTCTTCGTCATCGGCCACATCAACAAGGAAGGGGCCATCGCCGGCCCCAAGGTCCTGGAGCATATGGTGGACTGCGTCCTGAGTTTTGAGGGCGACCGTCACACCGCTTACCGCATCCTGCGCTCTGCCAAGAACCGCTTCGGCGCCACCAACGAGATCGGCGTTTTCGAGATGCGGGGGGACGGCCTTGCCGAGATCCCCAACCCCTCGGAGATGCTGCTCTCCGAGCGGCCAGAGGATGCCCCCGGTACCTGCGTTGCCTGCGTGATGGAGGGTATGCGCCCGGTGCTGGCGGAGATCCAGGCCCTGGTGGTGCCGTCCTCCTATGGGACGCCCCGGCGCACCAGCAATGGTTTTGATTATAACCGCAGCGCCATGCTGATGGCGGTGCTGGAGAAGCGGGGCGGGCTCAAGGTCTCCGCCTGTGACGCCTACCTCAATATCATTGGCGGACTGACACTGGACGAGCCCGCTGCCGACCTTGCCGCTGTGGTGGCGGTGGCTTCCAGCTATCTGGACAAGCCCGTGCCCCGGGACCTGGCCGCCATCGGGGAGGTAGGGCTCACCGGAGAGATCCGCAGTGTCAACCAGCTGGAGAACCGGATCTCTGAGGTGGCCCGGTTAGGCTTCCGCCGCTGCCTCATCCCCAAGTACCGTCACTCGGAGCTCCGGGCGCCGGCGGATCTGACGCTGATCCCGGTGGGGAACATCGGGGATGCGCTGCGCGGGGTGTTCCGTCCGGAATGAAATGAACGCAGCCGCCGCCTGTGTGTGGGAGTCCTGCCGCCGCGGCGCAGTCCAGCTGACAAAGTCCGTCCCGCTGATAGACGCAATGGCTGGTACAGGGGATCCAGTTCATGGAGTCACCGCCTTTCAGCGCTAGCATGTACCGCCAAGACCGGTTTTATGAGCTCGCCGTTCGCTGGTGTTGGCTATCTGTTCTGAGAGAGGAGGTTTTCAGGAAGCACAAATAATTGAACAAAATATTTCATGTTTTGTTCAGTCGGTACCCAGCACAATCCCGTTCCCCGGAAAACTGTCCTGGGCCGCTCCGTGGGGGTGCGGCTCTCTTTTTTGCGGACGCTTTTGAAGGTGCACTTACAAAAACTGAACAAAATAATTTGTTCTTGACATTACGCTGTCTTATGGCTTATTCTGTTTCGCAGAAGGCAAAGATTCTGGGCAGGGCGTTAGAGATGCCCGCCGGTGCGAGACCTGCCGCTGGCGGTGGCCGATAGGGCCCGCTCAGCGATGGGGTAGGAGCTCCCCCGTGAGAGCGACCCCCGGAGCTGACGCCGAGGGCCCGGCCATCGGCCTCCGCCCGTGGCCCGTTGCCGGCAGGTCCGCAGCGGCGATCCGGCATCTCAACGCCCGTAGGGACCCGGTGTCTTTGACTTCTGCGTAGAGCTTCCATCGCTTTCTCCTTTCTTGGCTGGTTGCTCCTGTCTTCTAAACCTTCGGGGCAGGATTGACCGTATACACTCCTTTCTGTTGCCGGTGTCCATGCCGCCGACAACAAATAGGCGAGGGGGACCGTGTAACAGCAGTACACGGTTCCCCGAAGCCCTCTTTTCGGGCTTTTAAGGGCCTTTCCTGCGTTTTGAACCGATAGGGGAGTATCCCAATATCCCCCTATGGTTCCCTTGGCTCTTTTTTCTGCTGGAAAAACATTGATAGCCATTACTGGCTCGTTCTGTTCTGCTTATGGCCTAAATATATTATATATTCTCTTTGGAACTTCTGCATAATTGCATAAAAGCATAAAGAGATATTATTTAGTATTACCCCTTGGAACTTTTGTATGATTGTATGTTCCTGTGCAGCTTGTCTAAATTCTGTTTCTGAATTTGTTCAGGTTGCATTATGTTCCGGGGGTACAGTATTACCCCCCGGAACTTCTGTAGTTTTGTAGTTTTCTCCATTTTATTTCCATTTTCTTTTTGCTGCCAGAAGGTCGGGGGAGCGTCCGGTAGACGCAAGAGCATCCCCACGGCGTTGGATGACATCCCGCCGTCCGCTGGTGCTGGAACTCGGAGGGAACACAATCCTGTTCCGATTGCTAACAAAACCGTCATTTTGTTCCTTTCCGTTGTTGGATGACCGAGAGGCCCACAATGGCGCTATCTGTTTTGAGAGAGAGGAGGTTTTTAGGGAGCACGAGAAATTGAACAAAATAAAAATTTTGTTCAATTCTGAGGAGAGGGAAATTGGCGTTTTGCCTCCCTCAAGAGATTTTTGCGTGTTTTTGCCCCCGTTCGGCATTGCCTGGCGATATGGCTGGAAACGCAAAATCCGACCGTGCTTTTCTGCGAGATTAACTATGGCATCTGATTACCGTACCGAAGCGCCGCCGATCCTTCGGGATTTTCTGGCGTACCACGAGACCATCAAAGCCCACTCTCAGCGCACGGTGGATGAATACTATCTGGACCTGCGAAATTTCTTCCGCTACCTGAAGCAAAGCCGTGACGCGTCCCTCGCCGGCAAGCCGCTGGACGAGATCAACATCTCCGACGTGGATCTGGATTTTGTCGCCTCTGTGACCCTCACGGATATCTACAGCTACATGACCTACCTCAGCCGTGACCGGGTCCTCCACGCCAACAGCCGCAGCCCGGAATACGGCCTCAACGCCGCCTCCCGGGCCCGGAAGATCGCCTGCATCCGCTCATTCTACAATTATCTCACCAACAAGACCCATCAACTTCGTGAAAATCCTGTCAAAGATATGGATTCGCCGAAGCTGAAGAAGACCCTGCCCAAATACCTGACCTTGGACGAAAGTCTGCAGCTCCTGGGTTCGGTGGATGGCGCCAATCAGGAGCGGGATTACTGCATCCTGACGCTGTTTCTCAATTGTGGACTCCGGATCTCGGAACTGGTAGGATTGAACCTCAGCGACATTCAGGGGGAAACGCTGTGGGTGCTGGGCAAGGGCAACAAGGTCCGTATCCTCTATCTCAACGAGGCTTGCCAGGCGGCACTGAAGGAGTATCTCGCCATCCGGCGGCCCATTGCGGGACGGGACGCCGACGCCCTCTTCCTCTCCGCCCGAAATGAGCGCATCAGCCGCTCCAGCGTCCACGCCATGGTGAAAAAGCGCCTTTCCGAGGCTGGCATCAACGCCAGTGAGTATTCCTCCCACAAGCTGCGGCACACCGCCGCTACGCTGATGCTGCAAAACGGCGTGGATGTCCGGGCCGTACAGGAAGTTTTGGGGCACGATCATCTGAATACCACCGAGATCTACACGCATATCGACAATGAGTCCCTTCGTGTTGCTGCAAAGGCAAATCCCTTGTCGCATGTGAAAAGCACAAGAAAAAAAGAGCCGGAGGATTGATTTCCCCCTCCTCCCTTCCCTGCTTTTGTCATCGGTGTATCGTTGTGTCCGAGAAGAGCCGCTGGAGCGATCCGGCGGCTCTTCCCTTGTCTGGCAAACAAGCGCTTGCTTCCTGCGGGAAATTGCGATATAATGACTATTAACGTCGAACCGACGAATCATAAGGAGGTTTACTTGTGGCTGACAGAAGAGACGATGCACGGGGCAAGAAGATCGTATTCGTGTCCAGCTGCCTGCTGAACACCAACAACAAGGTGAAGGGCCTGGCCCGCTACAGCGGCATGTGCCGGGAGGTGTTCGACACCCTCTGCGACAATGGCCTTGGCATCCAGCAGATGGACTGCCCGGAGACGCTGTACCTGGGCATCCAGCGCTGGTGGTACACCAAGAACCTCTATGACTGCCGGGGCTTCCGGGACCATTGCCGGGAACTGGCGGAGCGTTCCGTCACCTACATGGAGGAGTACGCCCGGGAGGGCTACAAGGTGGTGGCTGTTCTCAGCTGCGACGGCTCCCCCACCTGCGGCGTGACCATCACCAGCTATGATAAGAACTGGGGCGGCAGCCCGGTGGAGCTCAGCTATAACGATGCCATCGTCCAGGGAAAGGGCGTCTACATTGAGGAACTGGAGAAGGCCATTCAGGCCCGGGGGCTGGAGGTCCCGCCCTTCTATGGCTTGGCCCTGGATGATGAGTCCGTTGACCTTCCCAAGATCATTTCGGACTTCCGGGATTTCATCCAGTCCGTATGTCAGTGATCCCCCAAAAACGCAGAACGAAGAAGGCCCCCGCAAGTCAGGATGACTTGCGGGGGCCTTTTGCATAGGTGCGCTTCCCTGCTTTACGGTGCGGGGGGCTGGTGACTGACGGCATCCACGAAGAGGAGCGTCAGTCCGATGTAGACGGTGCAGGCCAGCGCCAGCAGGATACAGAGGACGACACAGACCGTCTGCGCCGGTCTGCTCAGAAAGCGGCGGGAGAGGAAGACTCCCAGCAGCGCCAGCAGGAGCAATAGCACGGCCAACCAAAGAGGCATACAGTCTACCTCCTTATACAGGACGGAACACGTCGATCATGTCCGTGAACCATTTCAGCTCAGATGCGAAGCGCTGGCGCAGGATCTCAGGCTGCTCCCGGCCCTTTCCGATGTCGAAGAAGCCGCGGCCGCTGTGGACGGCCAGATACAGCCTGCCGTCGGCGTTGAGGTTAAGGGAAAATTTTCCGTGGGCGCTGCCCGCCAGCGCCAGGATCCGCTCCATCCGGCCGGGGGTTAGGATCTGCAGGGCCGCCTGGGCGTTGTCGCTGCTCAGGTTGAAGCGCTTGTCAAACGCCTCATCGCCGGTCTGGATGGTGCTGCTGCGGAGAAGCTTATCCAGCTTTTCCCGGGGCCAGATGGTGAGCCAGGTCGGAAATTCCTGGCCCAGCTCGCAGAGCATCCACTGGCCGGTATAGACCTCCGTCTCGTTCCTCTCCCACATGCCGGTCTCTTCCCGCTGGATCTCGTTCACATCCGTTAGCCGGACGGTACAGAGCTCGGCCGGCAGCCCATGA
Organism: Clostridiales bacterium; assembly: GCA_004553545.1. GTDB lineage: Bacteria > Bacillota > Clostridia > Oscillospirales > Oscillospiraceae > Oscillibacter. The sequence goes on from SFLD01000003.1 coordinate 42,596, forward strand.
TAGGTCCCCCGGATATACCCGCTGGCGCTGCAGCTGTCGTGCTTGGGCAGCGGGATGTTGGTGTCCTCCGCGCGGAGGAGATGCTGGGCTGGCTGGAAGTCGACCCCCTCGAATGTGTCTGCCATCAGGGCGGGGACGATGGCCTCAAACGCCTTCTGATTCGCCTTGCCCTTGGAGCCGGACTGCACCATCTGGCCCAGGCCGAGGATCACAGCGCCGATGACGATCATCACCAGGTTTCCGCCCAGGATGACGCCCACTGCGGCAACCGCCAGACCCAGCAGCGAGAGAATCTTTCCGCCTGCCCTTCCCTGCTTTCCCTTCTGCAGCTCCTTGGCGAGCTGTTCGTCTTTTGCTTTCATCTGTTCTTCCATCGTTTACTCCTTATCTGTTGCCTTCCGGTAAAGCGTATCCGCCAGCCGCAGCTCATCCAGGATGCCGGTGAACCAGCGCAGTTCCCCCAGGAACTTCTGCCGCAGGCGCTCGATGTTCGCCGCGCTCTTGCCCAACTCGAAAAAGTCCCGGCCGGTCTGGACGGCGATGTGCAGCTTGCCGCCGCGCAGGAAGGCCATGTAGACCTCGCCGCCGCTTCGGCCCGCTGCGCTGAGGATGTATTCCATCATGTGCGGGGTGAGAAGGTAGTAAGCCTCCTGCGCGCTGGCAGCGGTGACGAGGAAACGGTCATTGAAGGCCGGATTCTCCATCTCCACACTGTCACTTCTGTGCTGCCGGCGAAGCTTTTTCGCATTTTCGGACAAGCGGACCTCACCGGAGAGCTCCTTTCCGAAGTCGCATACCAGCCACTGGCCCTGGAAGCATTTCTCCTTCTTTTCCTCCCAGTCGCCGCGCTCCTCGTTGTAGATGCTCTCTACGTGGTAAAGCTCGATGTCGCTGAGCTCCACGTTCAGTCCCTTGTAGACGCCCTTGATGTGGTCGCTGCCCTGGATGCTGTCATACTCGAAGGGAAAGACCATGCCCGCATCCCCCACCAGCTTGCTGGGGATGCAGCGGAAGGGGTCGTACTCCACGTTTTCAAAGACCTGCTCCAGCACGCCGCTGACGACGCTCTCGCCCAGCAGCTTTTTCTGAGCTTCGGTATGCTTTTGTCAGCTCTGTGCGGAAGAAGCCGCCCAGCTGCTGCTGCATCAGGGCTTTTTTCTTCGTTTGGGCGGGCTTTGCCACCAGCAGGAACAGTGCCACACCGGGGAACGCCAAAGCGCAGGCCAAAATGGGGTCACGCTGTATAAACATTGAAATACACCCGGCGATCACCAGAATAACGCCCAGCGATATGCTGATGCTCTCCGTTCTCTGATAGCTTCCCAGCTTTTTTGACAGCTCCGTGTCCGTCATGCGCTCGGCACCCACTATGTCAAAGTCGTTGCGTTTCTTTCCCATCTCTGTCTCTCCTCCTTAGTAGCAAAGGCTGAAATACAGGCCGCTGTAGGGGTCAACGGTGTCGAGGTCCAGGATGGCAGCTTCGGGAGAAATGCTGTCCAGCTGCATGCGTTTGGCGGTATCTTTATAGTTCGACGGCTGTGCCTCGGCAGCGAAGACGAGTCCATCATAGTCCTCCGGGAGGTAGACGGAGTAGCTCTTGGTCAGGACCTGGGCCCAGTCGCCCACGTTGTACTGCCAGTCGGTGGAGTAGGTGAACTCGATGAGGTAGCTGTTCCCCTGCCAGCTGACGGTGTGGAGATAGTAGTTGTCCCCGCGCTGGCTGTTGCCGTAGGCCGTTGAGGTGGTGAGCCACATACCGGTGTAGAAATCATAGAGCTCGCTGTTGGTGACAGTGATGTACTCCTGGTCAAAATAGGGGATGGAGCTCTCCGGGATGTAGCAGATGGCATCAAAGTGCAGCTCACGGATGCCGTCGTGGGTGTAGTCGCCGTTTTTCGTGATCTCCCAGTAGCAGTCGTCGGTATTGTAGCCATCGCCGAGGCCGGAGTAGCTGCAGACGCCGTCCTTCAGCAGGAAGGTCCCCTTCTCCACCGCGGCGTTGATCTCCAGGCCGTTTTGGGTGAAGTAGGGCTCGCTGGACTGGATGCCCTCCACCGGGAAGAGGGAGCCGCCGTTGGCAATGTCCATCAGATCGCCGCTGACGGTGCGGTCCAGCTGCAGCACGTCGCCGCTGCCGTCAAAGTGGAGCGTCACGCCGTTTTCATCCACCCACAGCGTGCCGTACTCGATGACGTCGTCCTGGTCATTGACGAATTCCCAGGTGGCGTCCTCATGGATGCGCAGCCAGAGGTTCTCCCCCTGGTACTCCCAGAGCCCCACATACTCGCTGAGGTCGCCGCCGCTGAGGGTGACGGTGGAGAGGTCCTCCCGGAAGACGTAGCGCTCCGCCGGGTCCCAGATCCAGATCAGCTCGGTGGCGTCGCCGTTTTCGTGGATGAAGCTCACCAGGACGTCGCTCTCCCCGTCGCCGTCGATGTCGTCGAAGGAGATGGCGTTGAAGGCCTGCTCCGCGTCGGGGATGTTCATGGGAAAGGACACGCTGTCAAAGAGGACCTGCTCCGGCAGATCCCGGTAGAAGGCCGCGCTGCTCTCGCTCACCGTGACCAGCACGTCCACGCTCTCGCCGTCATGGGTGATGGTGCCGCTGCCGGCCACCACGCCGCTGACCCGCCAGTCATCCCCTGTCACGTTGTCCGTTCCGCCGCAGGCTGTGGGGCCCAGGCAGAGGATGGCCGCCAGCAGGAGGGAAACGCTTCGTTTTAGTCGATCCATCATTGTCATCCTCCCTTTCTGTCACTCCATCAGGTAGTAAACGCCCTCGCCTCCCCAGACGAGAGAGTCCTCATCCACCTCAAAGACCCGGTAGGAAACGCCGGCATACGTGGTGGAGTCCGCGTAATAGGTGCTGACCTCGTCCGTGGAGTAGGAGAAGGTGCCGCAGTCCATTTCCGCCGGCTCGGCTCCGGGAGCGCGCTGGTAGTAGGTCCAGTTGCCGGAGCCGTCGATCACGATGTAGGTCTCTGCGGAGAGGTCACCGTCATAGTACCAGATGCCCTCAAACTCAGAGACGTTCCGCTGGCAGAGCTCGGAGTCCCAGCTCCAGTAGGCGTTGGGGTCTCCGTCCAGGCGGCCGTTCCACTCGGGCACCTCGTCCCCGGAGGGATCGGGCTCGTCATCCTCGCTGAGACCGCCGCCATTCTCATACCAGAGGTACTCCATCCCCTCGCCGGGGTTAAAGTAGCCGTAAGCGGCGCTGTAGAGCTGCCCCTCCTCCATTGCGATGAGGCTACCGGAATCGTCCCGGTTGCTGTAGGCATAGATAGCCTCCCACTCCGGCTCATAGCGGAGATACCCGTCATCCACTGCCTCGCCGCTGAGGTAGAGGGTCCAGTTGCCCTCGGCGTCAAACTCGATGGAGTCGTAATCGTTGCTTGCCTCGCCCAGCCAGATGCCCTTAAACCCGCTGAAGTCATTGACCGTGTCCTCGCTGAGGCCGCCGCCCAGCCCCTCGTTGGGGTCATCCACGGGAGAGACCGGCTCATCCGTGCTGCCGCAGGCGGTGCACAAAAGGCACAGCGTCAGCAGAAGGCCCGTCAGAAAATGCAGTCTACTCTTCATGTTTTCTCCTCCTTCTTACTCCGCATCGCTCCAATGGAGCTGTGCAAAAATGCTCTGATAGATCTCCTCCATGTCCTCGGCGGCCTCGGGAGCCTCGCAGAAGGCATAGAGATAGGTGCAGGTGCCGGTGTCCGTGGCGAAGACGGTCCAGTCCCGGCTGTCCTCCCCCTCGCCGCTGGTGTAGGTGATGATGTAAACGGGATATCCGAGCGTTTCGCTGTACGTCTCGTTCTCCTGGACGCTCAGCGCGTCATAGGTAAGGGAATCGCTGAGGGCCAGAGCGCAGGCGGGGAGGTAATCCGCCAGGTCCTGCGCGTCGATCACAAGGGCGCTGGGCTCCGCCAGGTTCTCTACCGTGATCTGGCCATCCTCCGTGATGTCCGTATAGTGGTAGGTGCCATCGGGATTGCTGTCCGAGCGCAGGTTCTGCATGTGGGTGAAGGGCGGCATTCCGCAGGTCAGGACCGGAATGCCCTCCTCATGGATGGGATCGCCCCGGCCGTCGCCGTCGGCGGCATAGAGCTCCGCGATCTTCTGGTCATAGGCCGCACTGTCGTAAGCGGTGTCCAGGAAGAGGGCGACGCTGAGATCCGGCGGCGCAAGAATGAGGAAGTCGCCGCTTTCAAAAAAGGTCGGGGAACTGGGGTCGTAGTCCGGGTTGACGGGCTCACCGTCTGCCCCGTAGAACTGAAGCTGGAAGCCTTCGCTCAGCTGCTCTTCTGTGTACTCGCCCAGGTCGATCCCGGCGCTCTCGCCTTCCTCCAGCGTGGTCTCCAGGCGGTTTTCACCCCAGCCCTCCTCCGTGGTAAGGCTGATGCGGATATCCGCGATGGGGTAGGTGCTGCGGTTCACCACGGTGATCTGCATGGGATACTGCTTTGCACCGCAGGCGGCAAGGCTCAGACAGAGCAGCAGCGCAAGGGTGAATGCCAAAAGGGGTCTCCGTTGTCTCATTTCCTTTTCCTCCTTCTTCCGCGGGGACCTCAGATGTCCCAGTTGTCCATCCAGTCGGCACCCCAGTCAGCGGCGGGATCATAGGGTTCTGCAGGGATCCAGCCCGCAGGATAGACGAGGCCGTCCTCCTCGTGGTAGGCAAGGCCGTCGTCGCCGATGATGTAATCGTTGCCCAAAAGATAGCGGTTCACGCCATCGTAGTACCAGACGTAGAAGGCGGAGTATTCGTCTTCGTAGAACTCCGCGTTTTCCATGTCGGTGTAGGCATAAAAGTCGGCGTTGCGGTAAAAGACACCGTCAAAATGCTGATTGTCCCCGTAGCGCCCAAAGCGGTCGGCGGAGAGGGTGAAGCTGTTGCCGTCATCGCCGGGGCAGAGATAGGCGCGCGTCCCGTTGTCGTAGAGGTAGAGGCCCATGCCCTCGCCCTCGTCGTTCATGGTGCCGCTCATGGAGTAGTCCGGCGAGCAGGCGATGTACTGCATGAGAGACGAGGCGATGACGATGGTCTCGCCCAGGGCGTTCTGCCACAGGCCGTCCCAGTTGCTGATGTCCCACTCGACGATCTCCGCCTCCTCGTCCCGGAGGAAGGTGTGGCGGTGAATGGCGAACCCGCTGCCATCGCCGTTCTGGTTCGGCAGCAGTACACCGTCGTCGCGCAGGAGAAAGTGGTAGAGAAAGCCGTTGAAGAAGATCATCGGCCGGCCGCTGGCCTCGGACAGTTCGAATGTTCCGCGCCCGCCGAGCCCCCATCTGGTGCGGTAGGCGTAAAAGCCCTCCTCGCTGTCAAAGTACAGCTTCGAGGTGCCGTCGATGCTCCACATGCCGTCAAGGAATTCCATGTCCATGACGGTCTCATAGCCGCTTTGCGCATCCTCCGGGCCGCTGTCGCCGCAGGCGGCAAGGCTCAGGCAGAGCAGCAGCGGGATAAGCACAAGGATCTTTTTCATCGTTCGTTTTCTTCCCGCGGCCGTTACGCCATTTTCTGATAGTATTCAAACTCGCTGCCCCAGCACAGCGTATCTTCGTCGATGGTGTTGAACTCATAGCTCACATCGTCGAATATCGAGGAAACGGCAAAATACAGCCCCTTCCTCGCCGTCCGGGTCCATCTCAATGCTGCCGCTGTCCACCGTGGTGGGGTCGCCGTCGCCGCCGGGCCGCTCCAGCAGCTCCCAGCCGCCGTTTTCATCGATCACGATGATGCTGGGCGCATCGGGCTCGGCATCCAGATACCAGGTGCCCGCCAGCATCTCAAAGCCGGTGTCGCCGATATTCTCACCCGGCGCATCGTCGGTCACCTTTGTAAATGTGCCGAGAGAGGTGACATGCAGCGCGCCGACCTCATCGGACCAGCTGCGGTACGCCACGCCGTCGTGCTCGTTGTAGAAATAGTCATAGTCATACTCCGGCACGAACTGAATGAAGCCGCTGGCGGTCAGCTCTTCGCCGGCATCGTACAGCGCGAAGCGGACCTCGTCGCCGTCGTCGTTGGTGGCTACGAGCAGCGAGCCGCCGTCCTCGCCCGTCCATGCGCCGCCGTACACGTAGAGATTGGACATCTGCTCGCTGTCCTTGATCAGGCCCTCAAAGGAATCCGGAACATCGTAAAAATTATCGTCGCTATCGCTGCTGCCGCCGTCATTGCTGCTGCCGCAGGCGGCCAGGCACAGGCACAGGGCCAGGGACAGCATCAGGGACAAATACTTCTTCCAGATCTTCATCGTTCTCTTCTCCTTTTCTGTACGTTTGATCGGTCTCAGTGCTCCCGCTCTGCCATGGACAGGATCTCATCGTGACTCAGCTCCACGTTGCCGAAGCGGACGAAGATGCCATTGGTCACAGCGCTGCCCCATACCCGGGGATCGGAGAGGGGCCGAAAGCGGATCTTGTCCAGATAGGGCTTCATATCCAGCAGGAGCCGGCTTCCGGACACGAAGTCCACCTGCAAAACATAGTCGGGCAGCGGGGTAACAGCTGTGAGATACTTTCGGTTCAAAGGGATGTCCTCCTTTCTGCGTGTACCGTACCCTCAGTTGACAAAGGCAAAGATAAAAAGATCCACCGTACAAACATTGTACGGTGGATGCGGTCGGATAACCATTAACCAAAGGTTAGGCCTTTTGCCGGAGCAGCCCGGAAAGCTGCTTTCGCTTGGTTCGGGTGTCCCCCTCGATATGGAGTTTGGAGTAGATCTGATTCACATACTGCTTGACGCTGCCCTCGGAGAGGTAGAGCTTCTCCGCGATCTCGCGGTTGCTGAGGCGCTGGTCCATGAGGCCCACGATCTCATATTCCCGATCTGTCAGGGTGGCGAGGGCCGGCGGCCGGCGGTCCTCCTCCTTTCGGAGCGCGATGGCTGCCCCCAGTTCCGTGATCCTGGCGATCCATTTGCCCCGCCCCTCCTCTGCCAGCACCAGCCTCAGGTAGCCGTAGTTTTCCACGAACGGCAGGAGGAAGCCGTCCGGCTCCGCGTCAGAAAGCGCCCTTGCGAGCCAGACGTGTGCCTCCTCGGTCTTCCCCAGCAGCGCATAGGCCGCAGCGGTCTGGATGCGGACGTGCAGCGTGACCAGCGCGTAGTGCATCCCCTCGCATACCGCCAGCAGTTCCTCGCTGCGGCCGATGACCTTGGCGCAGGCTCCCTGGGCCAGGTACACCTGATTTTCAATCATCTCTATCATGGGTCTGCCCGGCGCAAGGAGATTGACGGAGGAGAGCTGGTGCTGCGAAAAGATCTCCGGGATCTTGTCTGTCTCCCCCCGCAGCGCGTGGTAATAGGCGCTGGTGGCGTTCCAGATGTTGATCCATGCCGCGTTATGGTGCCGCAGCAGCACCGCGTATCGCTCCTCAAAGCTGTACGGCGGCTCCACGTCCGCGCAGAGAGAGAGGCGCCATGCCAGAAAATCGCAGCAGAGCGCCATGTTCTCCTGCCCGTTGTCCTTGATCTGGGCGTAGGCGCTCTCCAGTTCAATGTGCGCGTCGGTGAAGCGTCCCTGCAGGAACGCCGCCTCCGCCCGCATGATCTTTTCCGCGCCCTGCCCATGGTTCCCGGTGATCCGATAGTAATGGGGCATGCACTCGTCCATCTCGGCAAGCTCGCTCGCAAGCTCCCCTGGGGCCCGGTAGAACATCATCAGGACGGACGGTGAGCCGAAGGTCCATCCGCCGCTGTTCCGGATGCTGATGGCGGGATGGGACATCTGCGCGCTGGCGCTGCGGTGCAGACGGCTCATGGCGCTGATATCGTTGTAGCAAAGAAAGCTCAGAATGAGGTCGCACTCCCCCAGGAGGTTGCCGCGCTCCTCCGCCGGGAGCGTCGGATCCTCTGCAATGGCAGAGAGAAGGAGGCCCTTTAATTCCATCATTTTGGGGATGTTCCGCCAGTTGAACATGCTGCGCATCAGGACCAGCAGGGCCAGCGGATGGGCCTTCAGGGTGGAGACAGGACACTCCTCCAGACCCTGCAGCACCCGGGTGGGCGGAAGGGAGGCAAGAAGGATCCCGGCATCCTCCTGCACTACCCGCGAAAGCGCGTCGAAATCACCGCTCTGCCGGTAGGCGGACATGGCGTGGAGGTACTGCCGGTTCTGCTCATACCAGGCGCCGTAGCGCTCCCGGTAGGAGCGCCGGGTCTCCGCAGGCAGGGTCTGGAAGCTGCGCTCCGCGCACTCTTTCATCATATGGTGGAAGCGGTAGGTGACGCCGTCCGGCAGACGCTTGAGAAAGGCGTTCTGCGCAGTCAGAACGGCAAGGAGTTCCTCCGCGTCGGGATCTCCGGTGACGAAGCGCGCCATCTCGACGGTGAACTCGTCGGCGAGGCCCATCACCGACAGGAATTCCCGCTGCCGCGCCGGGAGCGGGTCGATCATGGCGGCGGTAAAGGTGGTGTAGATGTCGGAATTGCGGTCCGGCAGGGCGCCCTGCTCGGAGAGGGTCTGCAGGTTCAGATAGACCGCGGAAAACCAGCCCTCGCTGGAGTAGAGCAGGCTCTCCACCTGGGCGTCGGAGAGGTCCGTGCCGCAGCGGTGGGCATAGACCGCCAGCTCCGTGTGGTTCAGCCGGAGCTGTTCCGTGCCGATCTGATAGACCCTGGCCCCCAGGCGGACCGTCTCCGCCATGGGGAGAAAGCGGTCCCGGCTGGCCACGATGAGGTGGACGTTCCCCGGCAGGCGGTTGGTCAGCGTGCAGAGAAAACGGCAGACGCGATTGTCTGTCAGCAGGTGGAAATCGTCCAGGAAGAGGTAGCAGGCGGTCTCCCCTGCCAGCTCGTGGCAGAGGTCATCCACCAGCAGCCCGCCGCTGGATGCGTCCGTGGGACAGGCGTAATCCCGCAGGAAGTCAAAGCCGGCGCGGGCAAAGGCGCTCTGCACGCCCCGCCAGAGGATGGCCAGGTTGTCAGAGTATACGCTGACACGGATGACCGTCAGAGGCTCGGCCTTTGCGCGCTCCTCCAGATACCAGTTCACCGCCGTGGTCTTTCCGTACCCCATGGGGGCCACCACAGTGGTGAGGGCACAGCGGGAGATGGGCCGCAGGCTCTCCTGCAGCCGCTCGGATATGTAGATCGTATTCAGATTCCACTTCGGCTTTGGCATGGCGCTTTCCTCCGACTCTGCTGCCGGGCAGCTTCGTTCTCTCTTTCCTGGGAGACCCCGGACTTCCCGCGTCTCTCCTCCGTCCGCGAAGACTGTCCTCCGCAGAGCATCCACTCCCATCATATACGAATTTCCAGAGAAATACAAGCCCAAGCGACACTGCAAAAACAGGAAGAGGAGTTGAAAACACAGCCTCCTCTTCCTGTAAATGCTATCGGGATCGGGGTCTTACAGCGATCGATCTCACATTTCGCGCGCTTTATAGCCCCAGCCGCTCCGCCGGGATGGTGCCGAGGCGCCAGTAGGAGACGCCGGTGATCCCCAGGAGAGCCGCCGCCTGGCACTTGGCGCGGAGACTGTCGCCATTCTCGTAGAAGGCAAACCAATGATCCCCGTTTTCATCGGTGTAACGGATATAGGGGCACTGGTAGTCCTGGGACCAGCCGATGACGGTGCCGCTCTGGCCCAGACGCTTTGCCAGGGTCTCCTCATCGGGATAGACCGGTGTGCCGGAGAGGAGCTTGCCGCTGCCGTCCACCTTCCAGGCGATACTCTGGAACTGTACGCCCAGCAGCACCTTGGAGACATCCTCCACCCCGGTGCGGGTATCTGTGACGTCCAGGAGAGAGGCAAAGATCTGGTCGATGGGTGCGACGGCGGCTGTCTTATGGTACTCCGTCCCCAGATAGCCGGAGAGGTCTCTCGCCTGGTAGTCATAGGCCATGAGGATTACCTTGTCCGCCAGCCGCCCGATGGCCCGGTAGTCGTAGCCATCGTAATAGGCACCGGTGGTGAGGGTGGGGGAAACGCAGACAGAAAGGCTCTTCCCTGCCGTCTTCAGCTCCTTCTGGAGGGCGGTGAGGAAGGCAGTGAAGCTGGCCTTCTGGGCGCTGCGCAGACCCTCAAAATCAATGGTGACGCCGGTGTAGGGGTTGCGCCCCAGAGCCCGGTAGGATACCGTGACCTCGTTCACGATCTCGCTGACCGCCTGGGTCCGGCCTGCCTCCGAGGACAGGAGCTCGTTGAGCCCGGCGGAGGTATCCATATAGACCATCAGGTTCCGCTGTGTCCCGGACTGCTCCAGGGCCTTCACGGCGGTCTCATAGCCGGAGGGGACGCAGAACTCGTTGCCGCCGGCGCTGGTGGTGGCCAGCTTCGCATTCTCGTCCGCCCAGGTCATGCGGCTCCAGCCGAAGCTGACGCTGTCCATTCCCTCCGCCAGCTGGATCTGGGAGTAGGAGGAGATGGCGTAAAAGCCGTGGCTCTCGCCCTTCCCTGCCGTCTGCAGCTTCTCATAGATCCGGACCAGCATGGCGGCGGCCTGGGCCCGGGTGGCGGACTTGTCCGGGGCAAAGGTGGTGGCGGTCATGCCCTTGGTCATGCCGATGGCATAGGCCACGGCGATGTAGCCCTGGCGGGATGTCACATCTGTAAAGGGAAGGGACTTTCCATCCAGAAGTTTTGCCGCCCCGCCGAGGCCCAGGCCCCGGACCAGCATCTCAGACATCTCCGCCCGGGTGATGGCGTCGTTTGGCCGGAAGGGCTTGTCCGTATCCACCGCGCCTGCCCGGGCGGCGGCGCTGATGGCGGAAAAATAGGTGTCCGAGATCCCGGCGGGGAGCTCCATGGCGTCCGTGACGCCCTGGGTGGAGCCGCCGGCGGTGCTGCCGCCCCAGTTCATCATCCGGCTGAGGACGGTGACGAACTGGGCCCGGGTCATCGGATCGGCATAGCCGAAGGTGGTGGCGCTGTATCCGCTCATAAGGCCGCAGGCGTTGGCCTTGGCCACCTCTCCGGCCAGAGCGCTGCCGGAGGGCACATCCCGGAATCCCGCAGCTCCAGCGGAGATCGGCAGCAGCGACAGTGTCAGCACGGCGCTGAGGGCCAGTGCCAGGAAACGATGCTTCATCGCGGTCATCTCTCTTTCGTATGGGATCGGCAGGGGCTTCCCTGCCCAGGGTTTCATCTTACCACATTCCCGGACGAATTGAATGACAATTCTGTTACAAATCGGGTGAGCTTTCCGGCCAGCGGACGCCCTGGATGTGGAGGCAGCGAAGCTCCTCGTAGTCGTAGCTTGCAAGGGGCCGGTAGTCGGCGTCGTAGCTGTGGGCGGCGATGAGGACCTCCTCCGGGGACTGGGCACGGTCTGCCTGCACCACCACGGGACTGTGCTGAAAGACCGTCCCCTGAAAGCGGAGCTGCACGAGATCCCCCGGCTGCAGCTCCCAGAGTGCGCATTCCCGTCCCACCGGGCCCACGGAGGGCCGCTTCCGAGTGAGGTACTGGTGAAGATAGGGCACTCCCGTCCAGGCCGGGGCCTTACGGTCCGCGTCGATGTAGTACCAGCCGAACGTGGGGGTGAAATCCATGATGCCGCTGCCGGCGAAGAGGCACTGGGAGGCAAAATTGGTGCAGTCTCCGCCGATGTGCTCGTAGTCATAGAACTTCGGATTCCTGCCGTAGGCCCACTCATGGGCATACAGCACCGCCGCCCGGCGGTCATAGGGGCGCAGAGCCATGGCGCTCTCCTCCTTCCCCTTCAGGCTATGCCGGAAGACCGGAAAGGGTGCGATCCCCTTGCGAAGACGGGAAAGAGGGAGTATAATATTTCGCTGAACATACTGAAAGAGAAGCCCCGCCCATTGGCGGGGCGGGGAGGTTTCCATGAACTGCAGTACCATTGACATCGACCAGATGCTGCGCCGCCGGGGCGGCAAGCTCCTCTACGAGGGGCCGGAGGGCCGGGTGGCCCAGTGCCCGGACGGCTTGATCCTCAGCGACATCACCAGTGGAAAGGCCCTCTGCGGCTGCCTTTCCTTCCTGCTGTTGCCGGAGGATGCCCATTTCTGCGTGAAGAGCAAGGACGCGGCGGACGCCGTCCAGGAGCACTTCCACCTCCGGGGCCAGACCCCCTGCGCCCAGTGGGTCTACACCAAGAAGGATGCCCCGGTCGTCCCCGGACTGGAAGGCGCGGACATCCGCCCCCTGCCGGAGGAGGACGTCCCCACAGCAGCCCCCCACTACCACGACAGCGCCGATTACCTCCGGGAGCGGAGCCAGGCCGGGGAGCTCTGGGGCATCTATGAGGAAGGCAAGCTCGCGGGCTTCATGGGCCTTCACGAGGAGGGCAGCATGGGAATCCTCGCCATCCTGCCGGAGTTCCGCCGCCGGGGGCTTGCCTCCGTGCTGGAATCCTGGGTCATTGGCCAGCAGCTGAAGCAGGGGCAGGTGCCCTATGGCCATGTCATCGAGGGCAACGATGCCTCCACCGCCCTGCAGGAGAGCCTGGGCCTCACCAAGGCGGAGCTTCCTGCCATCTGGGTCTTCTAAGAGGACTATCTGACCACCTTACCCACCGGAGAAAGGAGCCACCATGCGCAAGCGTGACCTGCGGCGCCGGCTGGAGCGGGACTATGGCCGCGTGCCGGACACCCACTACTTCCCCGAGGACATGGGCAATATCCGGGCCTATTTCGACTACCGCCGCTCCCAGGGGCGGGACGCCTTTCTGCTGGATGAGACCACCTGGAACGACCTGGACTTGGACCGCCTTTTCCGGCGGATCAATCCCCGGCTCTCCACCTCCGGAGAGCAGTATCTCTACTACCTCCTGCGCTCCCCCGCTCTGGACGCCGAGACCTGGCGGGAGCGGCAGGCCCTGGCGGCACTGATGGCCGGGGCCCCCAAGCGTCGGCTGGCCCTCCAGATGATCCTGGGGCGGTTGGGCTGCACTCGCCGGGCGGATCTGGCCCTCTCCTTCGCCCCGGAGGAGCACGGCTGGGGCATGCTGGTCCTCTATGCCGCCATGGGTGCCCTGCCGCTGATCCTGGCCCTGCTGGGACTGCTCCTCCGTCCCGCGCTCTACGGGATCGCCGCGGCGGCACTCCTCTTTAACCTCACCTTCCACGAGTTCCGGAAGCGCCGGGTCCAGCGGCAATTTGACACCGTGAACTACGCTGCCGCCATGATCCTGGCCCTCCACCGGGTGCGAAAGCTCCGGGACGCTGCCCTGGATCAGGAGCTGGCGGAGGCCTACCCGGCCCTGGACCAGCTCCGCTCCGTCCTGCGGGTGGGCAGCGTCAGCGGCGCCCAGGACGGCGGCATTGCTGAGTTCCTGGCGGGCGCCTTTCTGCTGGACCTCATTGCCTTTGAGTTCCTCCGGGGAAAGCTCAGCCACTGCCGGGAGGCCCTTTTCACCGTCCACGAGAGCCTGGGCCGTCTGGATGCCGCCATCGCCGTGGCCTCCTACCGGGAGAGCCTGGGGGCGGACTGCTGTGAGCCGGAACTGGATTTCAACGCGGAGACGCCCTATCTCTCCATCCGGGGCCTGCGGCATCCGCTGCTCCCGGACCCGGTCCCCAACGATCTGGAGACCCGGCGCTCCGTCCTGCTGACGGGGTCCAACGCCTCCGGCAAATCCACCTTCCTGCGCTCCGTCCTTCTCTGCGCCGTCATGGCCCAGAGCCTCGGTATCTGCCCGGCGGAGAGCTACCGGGCTCCGGCCTTCCGCATCCTCTCCTCCATGGCCCTGCGGGACGATCTCCTGGCGGGAGAGAGTTACTACATCGTGGAGACCCGGTCTTTAAAGCGTATTCTGGATGCCGCGCAAGGCTCCCCTCCCCTTCTCTGCGTGGTGGACGAGGTCCTGCGTGGCACCAACACCGTGGAGCGGGTCGCCGCCTCCTGCGAGATCCTGCGGGCCATCCCGCAGGGAAACGCCCTGTGCCTGGCCGCCACCCACGACGGGGAGCTCTGCTCCCTCCTGGCGGACTGCTACGATCTCTACCATTTCACGGAGACTGTGGGCGAGACGGAGATGACCTTCGACTACCGCCTCCGGCCGGGACCGGCCACCTCCCGGAATGCCATCCGCCTTCTGGGGCTTCTGGGCTTCCCGGAGACCGTGGTGGAGGGGGCCCAGTGCCGGGCAGAGGACTTCCTGCGGGAGGGCCGCTGGCGCAGAGAGAAATAAGGAAAAGGCACGGCCCTATGGCCGTGCCTTTTTGTACGATGGTTTACGCGGGAGATCCCGACTCAGTCCTCCTCGTCCTTCCTCTCAGGATGGACCTGTACCAGGACCTTTTCCACCCGGAGACCGTCCATTTTCAGGACGGTGACGGTGAGGTTCTCATACTTGAAGCTCTGTCCCTCCTGGGGGTAGGTGCCGAACATCTCCAGCGTCCAGCCGCCCACGGTGGCGCTCTCGGTCTCGAAGGCCTCGTCGTCCAGGCCCACCAGCTCCGTGAAATCGTCGATGGCCATGTCGCCGTCCAGCTCATATTCACCGCTGGCGCGCTCCACCACCTCGTTCTCGATCTCGTCGGTCTCGTCCCAGATGTCGCCCACGATCTGCTCCAGCACGTCCTCCATGGTGATGAGGCCCAGGCAGCCGCCGTATTCGTCCGTGACGATGGCAAGGTGCTGCTTGGCCCGCTTCAGGGTCTCCAGCACGGCGGGGAGCTTGGTGGTCTTGTAGACGTAGCAGGGCTCCATCAGGAGCTTGCGGAGGTCCGCGTCCGGATCGTCCAGCAATGCCTTGAAGTAGTGGTTCAGGTAGAGGACGCCGATGATGTTGTCGATGCTGCCCTCATAGACCGGGATCCGGGAAAAGCCGGACTCGCAGGCGGCCTCGTAGATCTCCTGGGGGCTGTCCTTGATGTCCACGGCCATGATGTCCACCCGGGCGGTCATGACCTCGGAGGCGCTGATCTCGTTGAAGTCCAGGGCGTTCTGCAGCAGCTCGCTGCGGTCCTCGTCCAGGACGTCCTCGTCCTCCGCGGTCTCGATGATGGACTGGAGCTCCTCCACGGCGTCGTCCTGGTCTCCCTCCTTCTCCCCCTTCAGGGGCAGGGTCACGAGACGGACCAGTCCCACAACCAGGAGCGTCAGGGGCTTGAAGACGATGGTCAGGAAGCGCACCGGTCCGGCGAAGGCCAGAGCCAGGCGGTTGGCGTTCTTCTTCGCCACGATCTTGGGCATGGTCTCGCCGAAGATGATGACGCTGACCGTCACGATGACGGTGGCGATCCAGGTATCCTCCTCGCCGAAGGCGGTGATGGCGATGACGGAGCCCAAGGAGGAGATGGCGATGTTCACGAAGTTGTTGCCGATGAGGATGGCGGAGAGAGCGTCGTCAAACTGGTCGATGATGCGCACCGCCAGGGCCGCCAGCCTGGAGCCGTCCTCGGCCTGGTTTTCCAGGCGGATGCGGTTGGCGGAGGAGAAGGCCATTTCAGACCCGGAGAAGAAGGCGGAGAGGGCCAGGCAGATCACGGCCCCGATGAGATAGGTGGTCATGCCTTCTCACCCCCTTCCGGCAGGCGCTGGATATGAAGTTTCATGATGCGGCGCTGCTGGACCTTCTCCACGGTGATGCGCAGGCCGTTATAGGTGAAGCTGTCGCCCTCCTGGGGGATGGCGTCAAACTGCTCGTAGGCCCACTCGCCCAGGAGCTTGTGGTCAAAGTCCGTCTCGTCGGGGTCCTCGTAGTCCATGAACTCGAAGGCGTCCTCGATGTCCACGCCGGCGTCGAAGGAATAGCTTCCGTCCCCGTGGTCCACACAGGGCTCCACCACCTCGTCGTCCTCGTCCCAGATCTCGCCCACCAGCTCCTCCAGGATGTCCTCCACGGTGACGATGCCCACGGTCCCGCCGTAGCTGTCCGTCACGATGGTCATGTTGATCTTCTTGCTGCTCATAACGCTGAGGAGCTCGTCGATCTTGGCGCTCTGGTGGACGAAGTAGGGCTCGTCCAGGAGGCTGCGCAGGTCGGTCTTCTCCCTCTTCTGAAGATACTCCCGCATGAAGCGGCGGATCTGCAGGACGCCGATGATGTTGTCCACGCTGTCCTGATAGACCGGGATGCGGCTGTGGCGGGAGGCCTTCACCTGGGAGAGGATCTCCTCCAGAGGGTCGTCCACGTCGATGGTCTCCATGTCCACCCGGGCGGTGAGGATGCTCTCCGCCGTCAGATCGCCGAAGGCCAGGGCGGAATGCACGAGATCCCCCTGCTCAGAGTCCAGGTCGCCCTCGTCCGTCATGTTCTCGATGATGTCGTAGAGCTCGTCCTCGGTGACGGAGACCTCGCTGTCGCCCTTGGTGAGGCGGCTCGCGAACTCACCGATCTTGGTAAGGACGAAGGAAATGGGCGTCAGCAGGTGCATGAAGAACACCAGGGAGGACGCCGTGCCCAGGGCCAGCCGGAGGCTGTACTTCTTGGCGATGCTCTTGGGCAGCATCTCACCCACGAAGAAGACCACGATTGTGGTGACGAAGGTGCTGAGAGTCACTGCGCTGAGGCCCCAGCGGCGGGTGACGAGGACCGTCACATAGGACGCGCAGCTGAGATGTACGATGTTGGTGCCGATGAGAATGGTGGTGATGGCCTTATCAAAATGCTCGCAGACGTACATGGCCTTGTTGGCCCGGCGGTCTCCCCGCTCCATGGCGGTCTTCAGCCGGATGCGGCTGACAGCGGCAAAGCTGGTCTCGCAGACGGCAAAGTAGTCCGCAAAGAGCAGCAGGGCGAGAATGATAAGGACGGACAATATACTCCCATCATCCATAAGGGACTATCACACTCCAAAAATAGATTTCAACCATCGCCCGCCGGGGCCGACGGCCCTTTTTCGCGGACAATAATTATCAAATAGCATACCATGTGCCGACAATTTCGTCAATAGGGCAAGGCTTTGAGAACGTAAAATTCCCGTTTTCTTCCGTGCGGATTTCCGTGAGCCTCCCCTCCCCCGTCCCGCCGCCGCAGCGGCCCCTCCCCCCGCCGAAGCCGCTCCGCGGCCAGGCGGATAGCAGGCACTTCCACTAGAAGCAGGCAGCCGACCGGGGACCTTCGTCCCACGTCCCACCGTCCCGGGCAAGGTCCAGGAAGGGGCCGAAGCCCCTTCCTTCTTTCCGCCGCCTCCGGCGGCGGAAAGAAGCCAGATCATTTTTCGTCGCGGCGTGTACGTGACGAAAAATCCCTCTCACGCAGCGACGTGTAAAACCGAGGCAGCCCCCTCGGGGGCTGCCTCGGTTTTGCACCCAAGCGCAGTGCGCATACCAATGCGCCGCCCGGCCATCGGCCGGACGGCGCAGGGTCTCCCTCGTTTGGAATGGCAACGCCATTCCAAACGAAATTGTCTTATGCCTTGTGGTCGCAGCCCAGGACGTCCACGATCTTGTGGGCCACCATGTCCTTGATGGCCTGACGGGCGGGCTTCAGGTACTGACGGGGATCGAAGTCGCCGGGATGGTTGGCGAAGTGCTCCCGGATGGTGGCAGTCATGGCCAGGCGCAGGTCAGAGTCGATGTTGATCTTGCAGACGGCGCTGCGGGCGGCCTGACGGAGCTGATCCTCAGGGACGCCGATGGCATTGGGCATCTGGCCGCCGTACTCGTTGATCTTCTTCACGAACTCCTGGGGCACGGAGGAGGAGCCATGCAGCACGATGGGGAAACCAGGCAGACGCTTGGTGACCTCCTCCAGCACATCGAAGCGCAGCGGGGGCGGGACCAGGATGCCGTCGGCGTTCCGGGTGCACTGCTCGGGCTTGAACTTATAGGCGCCGTGGCTGGTGCCGATGGCGATGGCCAGAGAGTCGCAGCCGGTCTTGGAGACGAACTCCTCCACCTCTTCGGGATGGGTGTAGGACGCCTCATGGGAGGCCACCTTCACCTCGTCCTCAATGCCGGCCAGGGTGCCAAGCTCAGCCTCCACCACCACGCCGTGGTCATGGGCGTACTCCACGACCTTCTTGGTGATCTCCACGTTCTCGGCGAAGGGCTTGGAGGAGGCGTCGATCATGACGGAGGTGAAGCCGCCGTCGATGCAGCTCTTGCAGGTCTCAAAGTCGGGGCCGTGGTCCAGGTGCAGCACGATGGGGATGTTGGGGCACTCCGCCACGGCGGCCTCCACCAACTTCACAAGATAGGTGTGGTTGGCGTAGGCCCGCGCGCCCTTGCTGACCTGCAGGATCAGGGGAGCCTCCAGGTCCCGGGCCGCCTCAGTGATGCCCTGCACGATCTCCATGTTGTTGACGTTGAAGGCGCCGATGGCGTATCCGCCGTCATAGGCCTTCCGGAACATTTCCTTGGAAGTAACCAGTGCCATAAGAATCGTCTCCTGTTCATTCAAAATTTTTGCCGGGCGGAGCCTTTCTTTCCCTGTTTTTCCGGCTATCCCCCGCTCTCGGGCGGGAAAGGGCCAGGACCGGATGTCGGAAATGCTCCCAGGCAAACGATTTTCCTGCTATATGATACCACAAATCAAAACAATTGCAAGCCTTTACAATTCTTTTTTCCGATGGTATGATGGAGAAAAAGCGGGCAGGGGTCCTCCCCTGCCGAAGCGGAAAATTTTCCGAGAGGAATATCAATAGGAGGTCATTATGAAAGAACTGAAGGGCGCGTGCATCGTGGGCCAGTCCGGCGGCCCCACTTCCGTCATCAACGCCAGCGTCTACGGCGTGGTGGATACCGCGCTGAAGTCCCCCGCTATCACCCAGGTCCTGGGCGCGGCCCACGGCATCAAGGGCGTGCTTGCCGACTGCCTCTATGACATGGGCAAGGAGGACCCCCAGGAGCTGGCCCTGCTGAAGAACACCCCCTCCTCCGCCCTGGGCTCCTGCCGCTACAAGATGAAGGACTCCGAGGAGGACGACACCGACTACAAGCGCATCCTGGAGGTCTTCCGGAAGCACAACGTCCGCTACTTCTTCTATAACGGCGGCAACGACTCCATGGATACCTGCAACAAGATCAGCAAGTACATGCAGAAGGTGGGCTATGAGTGCCGGGTCATGGGCGTGCCCAAGACCATCGACAACGACCTCTACGGTACCGACCACTGCCCCGGCTTTGCCTCCGCTGCCAAGTATATCGCCACCTCCTGCATGGAGGTCTACCAGGACGCCCGGGTCTACGACACCGGCATGATCTGCATCATTGAGATCATGGGCCGCCACGCCGGCTGGCTGGCAGGCTCCGCCGCTCTCGCCACCGCCTACGGCGCAGGCCCCGACCTCATCTACCTCCCCGAGACGGACTTCGACATGGACAAGTTCCTGGCCGACGTGGAGCGCATCTACAAGGAGAAGGGCAACTGCATGGTGGCCGTCTCCGAGGGCATCCACTACGCCGACGGTACCTTCGTCTCCGAGGCCAAGACCTCCGCCACCGACGGCTTCGGCCACGCCCAGCTGGGCGGCCTCGCGGCCCATCTCGCCGCCGTGGTGAAGGAGAAGACCGGCGCCAAGGTTCGGGGCATCGAGCTCTCCCTCCTCCAGCGCTGCGGCGCCCACCTGGCCTCCGAGACCGACATCGAGGAATCCTTCATGGCCGGCAAGGCCGCCGTGGAGAACGCCGTCAACGGCATCACCGACAAGATGGTGGGCTTCGAGCGGGGCACCATGGACGGCCGCTACCTCTGCAAGACCAAGCTCCTCCCCCTCACCGAGGTGGCCAACACCGAGAAGAAGGTCCCCCGGGAGTGGATCAACGCCGAGGGCAACGGCGTGGAGCAGCCCTTCATCGACTACGTCCTGCCTCTGATCCAGGGCGAGCCCAAGCTGCCCAAGATCGACTCCCTCCCCCGCTTCGCAAAGCTCAAGAAGATCCAGGCCGAGTAAGAGAATGCTTCAGAGATCCCCCGCACGGCGATGCCGTGCGGGGGATCTTTTTGCTGCAGTTGTTGTCCCCACAGAGACTGGCGATGGGCAGCCCCTTGCGGAGAACGTCAGCACCTGCTATACTGAGCTTCGGACCGTTTCATCCATCAGACTTGAGTAAGGAGAGAGCCGCGATGTCTATCACTCAGTTCTTTTTGAAGGGAGACCTCAAGGGCGCCATTGCCTATATGCGCGATCACGCGGAATTCCAAGACATTCTTCCTGCGTATGTTGCGATCTTTGAAAATCGCGAATACCGCACGTTTGAGATCCCGGACAGGCTCAACGAGATCCTTCGCTTGTATCAGATCTATTTCCGCGATACCTTTTACTGCGGCTTACCGGAGGCGGAGGCCGCGGACAAGCTGCTGGCAGGGCTGAGAACGCTCCTGGGTCTGCCTGATGCAGAGGAAGCGCTTCTGGCGGAGCGGCTTCGGTCGGCGTTTGAAGCCGCGGGCTACCATGCGCTTTTCGGGAAGACCCAGGGATATTACGGTCCCTATATCTGGCGGGATACCATCCCCACCGTCTACCGCGTCCAGCTGCCGGACGGAACGGCGGACTATCCCGTCAACATCCTCAAGGGCTTCGTATTTAGGAGCTGGATGGATTATCTGACCTTCGGCCGGTACGGAACTTCCGGCTGGGCCTCGCCTGATGGCACCATCAACTGCATTGAAGCAGCGTATGACTTTGAAAGTGAGCCGTTTCTGGTCTCCCTCCTGAAGCACGAAGCGCAGCATACCGTGGATATGAAGCGGTTCCCGGGGATCACCCCGGCGGAGCTGGAATACCGGGCAAAACTGGTGGAGCTCCATTACAGCAGCGATTCGGGCTTGCTGCAGAGGTTCCGATTGGAAGCGGACGAAAGCAGGGAAAGTGACAGCCACGCGGCAGCTTCCGTCAGGATCGAGCGTGGGTTTTCCGATGCGGATCAGACGGATCTCTCCTGCATCCAGGCGCGGGCACTGGAGCTGCTGCGTGCCCACACGAAGGAAATGGAGGAAGCGTACGGGACAGAAAGCGCCCCATCCAACGGTTGACGGCAGCGCCAGCCCGCCGAGCACGAAATAAACCGGGCCAGCCCTCTGGGCTGACCCGGTTTTGCGTCCCGATCACATGTCTTTGCGATCTCACAGGATGATGCAGATCAATCCCCCGCTGCCCTCGTTGATGATGCGGCTGAGGGTCTCCTGGAACTTCTTCCGGGCGTCCTCCGGCATCCGCTGGAGCTTGCCCTGCAGGTCCTCGCTGACCAGCTCGTGGAAGCTGCGGCCGAAGATGTTGGACTGCCAGATCTTCGCGGTGTCCCCCTCGAACTCCTGGAGGAGGTAGTTCACCATGTCCTCGGACTGCTTCTCGTTGCCCACGATGGGGCTCACCGCCGTCTCGATGTCCGCCCGGATCATATGGATGGAGGGAGCGCTGGCCCGGAGCTTCACGCCGTAGCGTCCTCCCTGCTTTACGATCTCCGGCTCCTCCAGCGTCAGCTCGTCGATGCTGGGAGCCACGATGCCGTAGCCCGTCTCCCGGACCTCCCGCAGGGCCGGGGCCACCCGGTCATACTCCCGCTTCACCGCCGAGAGCTCCGTGAGGAGGCTCATCAGGTCTCCGTCGTCCGCCACCGGGAAGCCGGACTGGGCCGCGAGGGTCTCATAGAAAAGGCTCCGGGGCAGGTCGATGTCCGCCGAGGCCACGCCGGTGCCGAGGTCCATGGTCCGGACCCTCGCGGCGCTGATGTGCTCGCTCTCGCCCAGGGCGGCGAGGACGCCCTCCACCTCCCGGATGCGGTGCAGCTCCCCGGCGGAGGCCCGGATGGCGGCGTAGAGCCCGCTCTTGATGGGGTGCTCCGCCGGAAGGGCGTCCACCCAGGGCGGCAGGAAGAGGTCCAGCTCCCGCATGGGAAACTCGTAGAGCACCGCCCGGAGGATGGCGGCCACATCCTCATCCGTCAGCGTCAGGCAGTTCACCGGCATACAGTTCACACCGCAGCGCTGGCGGATCTCCCCGGCAATGGCCTGGGCCCGCTCGGACCGGGGCTCCTCGCAGTTGAGAAGGACGATGAAGGGCTTCCCCAGTTCCTGGAGCTCCCGGATGACCCGCTCCTCCGGCTCCCGGTAGTCCTCCCGGGGGATGCCGGCAATGCTGCCGTCGGTGGTGATGACGATGCCGATGGTGGAGTGCTCCCGGATGACCTTCCGGGTGCCGATCTCCGCCGCCTCCGTCATGGGGATCTCATGGTCGAACCAGGGGGTGGTCACCATCCGGGGGGCGTCCCCCTCCAGCTGGCCCATGGCCCCCGGCACCAGATAGCCCACGCAGTCGATGAGCCGGACGGAGAAGGCGGCGCCCCCCTCCAGCGTCACCTGGGCGGCCTCCTCCGGCACGAACTTGGGCTCCGCCGTCATGATGGTGCGGCCGGAGCCGCTCTGGGGCAGCTCATCCCGGGCCCGCTCCCGGCGGTAGACGTTGTCGATGTGGGGGATGACCTGGGTCTCCATGAACCGCTTGATGAAGGTGGACTTCCCGGTGCGCACCGGCCCCACGACGCCGATGTAGATATCCCCGGAGGTCCTGGTGGCGATGCTCTGATAGATGGATGTATTTGTCATAGTATCCCGTCCCTTTCCGCGCTCCCTGCTGATGCTGTATCCTATGTCCCGGGGCGGTCAAGTATGCCGCCGGGGGTCATCCGACCGAAGGGGGTCTTATCTTTGTGCGGGATGCACAGTTTCCAGCGCCCTTTTCCGGCACAGTTCTGCAAAACTCCCACTTTACATTTATTACATTAGCATGGTAAACTGCTAATGTAATAAATGATACGGCGCCGCCGTAGATAAGGAGGAACTTAACATGATGAAGAAACTGATGGCGCTGGCCCTTGCCGGTATGATGACCCTTTCCCTGGCTGCCTGCGGGAACAGCAATGCCCCCGCCGCGTCCTCCGGCTCCGGCAGCGCCGGCAGCGATGAGGATGCCGCCCTGACCTACGCCGTGGAGGCCGGCTCCGCCGGGGAAGAGGTCGCCCTCGAGAATGGCTTCTCGGTGGTCTCCGT
This sequence comes from Clostridiales bacterium, assembly GCA_004553545.1. Taxonomy (GTDB): domain Bacteria; phylum Bacillota; class Clostridia; order Oscillospirales; family Oscillospiraceae; genus Oscillibacter. The sequence goes on from SFLD01000003.1 coordinate 65,444, forward strand.
GGACTCCCAGGCCAAAGCCCTGATGGAGGTGGAGGCCGGCACCGCCGACGCCGCCATCATCGACCTGCTGATGGCCGGCGCCATGGTGGGCGAGGGCACCAGCTATCCCGATCTGAAGGTCACCGACCAGAAGCTGAACAGCGAGGAGTACGGCATCGGCTGCCGCAAGGGCAGCGACCTGGCCTCCTACATCAACGCCGTTCTGGGCGAGGCCTACGCCGACGGCACCATGCAGACCATCGCCGAGACCTACGGCGTGCAGGAAGCTCTCCTCCCCCAGGAGACCAGCGAGTTCACCGCCTCTGAGGCGGACAGCGACGTGGCCTACATCCAGGACAAGGGCACGCTGATCGTCGGCATCACCAACTTCGCCCCCATGGACTACGAGGAGACGGCCGGCAGCGGCGAGTGGATCGGCTTTGACGCCGACATGGCAAAGCTTGTGGCAGAGAAGCTGGGCGTTGAGATCCAGTTCGTAGAGATCGAGTGGGACAACAAGGTCTTCGAGCTCAACGGCAAGACCATCGACGTGGTCTGGAACGGCATGACCCTTACCGACGCCGTGATGGAGGCCATGGAGTGCACCAACGCCTACTGCCAGAACGCCCAGGTGGTCATCAGCAAGTAATCCCCTTTCCGCCAACCAAGAAAACGACTTTCCATCGCCGCGAAGGCAGAGAGCGCCCGCTCTCTGCCTTTGGGCGGCGATGGGGCATCACGCTTTTGAAGGAGAATGACCCATGTTCTGGACTGTTACCCTCTCCATCCTGCAGGGCTGCGGCGAGGCTGCCAAGCTCTTTTTCCTGACGCTGCTCTTCGCCCTGCCCCTGGGCCTGGTGGTGGCTTTCGGCTCCATGAACAAGTGGGCCCCCTTCCGCTTTCTCCTCCGGGGAAAGAGCGCCCCGGGCGGCACGCTGCGGGCGCTGGCCGCCTTCCGGCCCATCAGCGCCCTGACGAACCTCATCGTCTGGGTCATCCGCGGCACGCCGCTGATCCTGCAGCTCATCATCATCTTCTACGGCCCCGGTATGTGGTTCAAGGCCAACCCCTGGAACGCCTTCTCCGACGGGCGGATGTTCGCCTGCACCTTGGCATTCGTCATCAACTACGCCTGCTACTTCTCCGTCATCTACCGGGGCGGTATCGAGGGCGTCCCCGCCGGGCAGCGGGAGGCCGGGCAGGTCCTGGGCCTCACCCGGAGCCAGATCTTCTTCCAGGTCACGCTGCTGCAGATGGTCAAGCGCATCGTGCCCCCCATGTCCAACGAGGTCATCACCCTGGTGAAGGACACCTCCCTGGCCCGGGTCATCGCCATCACGGAGATCACCAAGGCCGGCGAGGCCTTCATGAAGTCCGCGGGCATCACCTGGCCCCTCTTCTACACGGCTGTCTTCTACCTGGCCTTCGTGGGCATCCTCACCATCCTCTTCTACTTCATTGAGCGCAAGCTCAGCTACTTCCGCTGAAAGGGGGACCCAACATGGCGATTCTGGACGTACAGCACATCGAAAAGCACTTCGGCGGCACCCAGGTGCTGCGGGACATCAGCTTTTCCCTGGAGGAGGGCCAGGCCCTCTCCATCATTGGTTCCTCCGGCAGCGGCAAGACCACCCTGCTCCGCTGCCTGAACTTCCTGGAGACCCCGGATAAGGGCGTCATCTCCGTCCGGGGCGAAACGCTCTTTGACGCCGAGGATACCCGCCGCCCCTCCGAGGCGGAGATCCGCCAGCGGCGGCTGCATTTCGGCCTGGTGTTCCAGTCCTTCAACCTCTTCCCCCAGTACACAGCCCTGCAGAACGTGACCCTGGCCCGGGAACTCATGGCCAAGGAAAACCGCGAGAGCCGGGACGCCATCCTGCAGGAGGGCAGGGAGCTCCTGGGACGGATGGGCCTTGCCGACCGGGCGGAGCACTATCCCCACCAGCTCTCCGGCGGCCAGCAGCAGCGGGTGGCCATCGCCCGGGCCCTGGCCCTGAAACCGGATATCCTCTGCTTCGACGAGCCCACCTCCGCCCTGGACCCGGAGCTCACCGGCGAGGTGCTGAAGGTCATCCGGTCTCTGGCTGAGCAGAAGACCACCATGATCATCGTCACCCACGAGATGGCCTTCGCCCGGGACGTGGCAGACCAGGTCATCTTCATGGACGGCGGCGTCATCGTGGAGCAGGGTCCCGCCCGGGAGGTCATCGACCACCCCAAGGAGGAGCGCACCCAGCACTTCCTCTCCCGCTTTGCCCAGCAGTGAAAAAAGCGCCGTGTCCCACAGCGGGACACGGCGCTTTCCTTTTGTTTTCCCTATCTGAAAAGGAAATCTCCTTGTCAAATATTTTGGCGTTTACGGGGCACCAGAAGCAGGTGCCCGGCCTCGGCGGCCTCCTCCCCTTCCAGGCCGTTGGCGGCCAGGATCATGGGAACAGTGCTCCGGCAGTGCTTGGCAAGATCCCACAGCGTCTCCTCCGGTCCCAGGCTCCGCAGCACCAGGGACGGGAGGGCGGAGAGGTCCGCCGCCTCCATCCGGGCGGAGGCGATGCTGGCCCGCTGGCGCTGTCGGGTCACCCGCGCCCGGAACTCCAGGGTGAAGCGGAGCTCCACGCCCCGCTCCCCCAGGCTCCCCTGGGGCTCCTCCGGGCAGAGGGCCAGGACCTCGATCCGGCCATCCTCCGGCCAGTCCAGCGGGCAGACCACGTCGATGCTCCGCTCGGCCACCAGCGGCACGCCGCCCTCATCCAGGTAGAGCGCCCGGAGGCGGCAGGGACAGTGGAGGCTGCCGCCCTCCCCTTCCCGGACTGCCGCGGCGCGGCCAGGACGGACGCTGATATCCAGCAGGGTCTCCGCCACCACGCCGATCTCCAGTAGCTCCCGGACGCTCTGACGCCGGACGTCCAGGTCCTGGCAGTCTGTGAGAGACAGGGACTCCGCCTCGTAGCTGAGGTCCCAGGCAGTGCTGTAGAGGTCCTGCAGCAGCGTCAGCTCCACCTCCCGCCGGAGGAGAGCCGCCGCATGGAGGGAGAGGGTCACGGTAAGGCTCCGCCCTTCCTCGTCCCCCGGGGCGATCTGGCAGTCCCAGCCGCAGAGCTGCAGGAAGACCTCCGCCGTACCGTCCTCCTCCCCGCCCAGCTCCAGGATCTGAGAGAAGGGCAGCTCCGCGGACGCCTGGCGGCACTGCCCCGCCGCCGTCCGGTAGAGGAGGGACACCGGGAAGACGCCCTTGATGAGGCACTTCCCGCCGATGCGCTTGCGCTCGCTGATCAACGCCTCACAGCGGAAGCGCAGGATCTCCGCCGCCCCCTCCTTCCCCGGGGAGAGGGTCCAGGTGTCCGTGAAGGGGAAATCCTTCTCGGCCACGGCGGTGAGAAGACTGGTCTTCTGGACCTCCTGCCGTTTTTCCAGCCCGGCCTCCGGCGGCGCCGTAACGTCCGAGGTAAAACGCAGGGGTGCCGGACGGCAGGGCCGCAGCCGGACCGTCAGGCGGCAGCGGGTGAAGACCTTCCGGGGGTTCGTCAGGCGGTTTTCCAGGCTCTCCAGTTCCGCCTCCGTCAGAAGGCACACAGCGTCCCCCATTCCCTCCGCCTGGGCCCGGAAGGGCAGGGAGAACACCAGGCTCCGGATGCCGCCCTCCCCCTCCGGGACATAGAGCAGCGTCACCCGGACCACGCCGCTCACCTCTGCCCGCCCGCCGGAGACCTCCCGCCGGTGGAGGAAGACCCGGCCCTCCCCATCGATGATCCGGGCGATGTCCGGGCAGTAATCCGGCACGATGGTCTCTGCCGTCTCCTCCTGGGTGATGACCTGCTCCGCCCCGATGGCAAAGGCGTCCAGGGCGTTTTTCTTCCATTCCAACTCCATTGCAGCAACCGTCCTTTCCCCTTGGTATGTCCTGCTGCAAGCCTATTCCGGAGCTGCCCCCGCTATGCCGGAAAAAAGAGGAATGGCCGCTTTCGCGGTCATCCCTCTTCCACTCGGAAGAGCCTGCGCAGCAGGCCCCGCAGGGCCTTGGGCGACTTCCAGACAACGATTCTCATGGACCCCTCCCCTTTCAGCGGCGTCGGCAGCAGCCGCAGCCGCAGGCGATGAGAAGGAACGCGACCAGAAACAGCAGCGCCCCCACCGGAAAGATGGCCGCGATAAGGATCCCGGACCCCAGGGCGATGGCAAAGATCCCAAGGAGGTACCCGCCGCCGTTCCAACGAAACATCCCGTTCACGCTCCCTTCCTCTGCCCCAGTATATCCGGCGGGACAGGGGGTGGGAACCGGGGCGGGAAAGATTTTTGTATCCGGTCCTCCGGAGCACGGGATGAAAAGAGCCGCAGGGGAAGCCCCCGCGGCTCTTTTCATTCAAATGCGGCGTGGGAGAGGTCCAGCTGATAGCCCGCGCGGTTGTCGATATCTGTTCCGTTGCCGGCAAAGACACAGCCGGAGAAGTCCAGCACCCAGTCCCCGCCGAGTTGTTCGATGACGATGCCGGTGCCGTTTTCCTCAAAGCGGTTGCCGGTATAGGCAGAATCGGAGAAGTTGTACCGTAAGGTGTTTATCCGCAGGCCCACGTCATTTTTCCGGAAGCCGCAGTCCTTGGTGGTGACCCAGGAGCCATCCAGGGAGGCAATGCCCACCTCCCAGTTCTCAAAGAGGCAGTGGTAGAGGATCAATCCTTGCCCGGTGGCAAGGCCGGTGCCTGCACCGCTGCCTGCGAAGATCAGGTTTTGAAAACTGACCACCGCCCCTTCCCCATCACCGATGGTGACGGGCTGGGTGAACACGGTGTCCCCCTCCAGAGAGCCCAGCAGGCAGCAGGGATGCTGCATGGAGATGGGCTGGTCATAGGTCACCGTCGGGAGATAAATCGTCACCTCGATGCTGTCATCCACTGTGGCATCGATGCGGTCCAGCAGGGCCTGAAGCTCCTCCGCAGTCTCCATGGGTACGTCCTCCGCCTGGTAGCTGAGGGTAGAGATCCTCCGGATGCTGAGATAGTGCCGGAGCACGATGACATCGCCGTTCTCCATGGTCAGCGTCCAGCGGACCTCGTCGGAACCGTCCTCCGCCTCGTAGAGGACCTCCGTACTGGCCAGGGAGTAGGGCATCCGGGGGTCATCCTGCACCGCGCCGGTATGTTCCATGGTCTGGGAGTTCCCCACAGGGATGGTCTCCACAGAGAGCGCGGCCACTTTCTCCCGGAAGCGCTCCCGGCAGTTCTCTCCGGTAGCCTCATCATAGACATAGAGCTGGGAGGGGCAGGCACTGCGGCCGCCGTCTGAAGACGGGGACACGGTGGCCCGCTTCTCCTTCTGCGGCTCCGGGATGCCGTCCACCGAATAGAAGGACAGCAGCAGATGGTAGGTGGTCCCGCCGTCCTCATAGACGAGCTCCGCCGCACCGGGGTCATAGGTCTCCGGCCGGGAACCCACCCAGCGCCAGGTGAGAAAGATCCCCAGCCCCACCAGCAGGATCCCTGCGCAGATGACGGCCTTCCACCGCCAGGGATGGGGCGGGCGGACCGGGCGCTTCTCTCCCAGCGGGGTCTCACAGTGAGGGCAGAAGGATGCGTTTTCCGGCAGTTCCGCCCCGCAGCGGCGGCAGAGATTCTTCATGGCAGTTCCCCTTTTCATCGGTCTTTCCAGTTTCCTCACTGGAAAATGGTCTCGGAGGTATCCAGGCGGTAGCCGGCTACATTGGCGATGTCGGTCTCATTGCCAGTAAAAACGGTCTGCGAGAGATCCAGGGTCCAGGCGTCCGGCAGATGCTCGATATGGAGCCCGGTCCCGTTATCCTCAAACCGGTTCCGCGCAAAGCAGTAGTTGATGCTCGTGGCATATGTGCAGTTCAGCAGCAGGCCCACGCCGTTCCGCTGAAAGGTGCAGGACTGCGCGCTGATCCAAGCGGTCTCCTGGCCCGCCGCGCCAATGTCCCAGTCCTTGAAGGTGCATTGGGTAAGGATCAGCGGCTCCTGGGAGGCAAGCCCACGGCCACTGCCGCTGCCGCTGCCCGCGAAGGTCAGTTTGTCAAAGGTCACCCGCAGATCGCCCAATCCCTGGACCAGCATGCCCCGGGTGAAGGTGGTCTCCCCATCCTGCGCGCCGTGGAGATAGCAGGCACGGCGCATGATGATGGGTCCGTCATAGGTCACTGACGGCAGATAGATGTGGATCTCGGTGAGGCGGTCCGTCACGGTATCTGTGATCTCATCCAGCAGGGTCTGGAGCTCCTCCGCCGTATTCAGCGGGGTGTCCTCCGGCCGGTAGATAAGGATGGGCTTCTCCCGCACCGTGAAACGGTGGGACATGTGGATGACATCTCCGTTTTTCATGTGCAGGGTCCAGCGGATGTCATTGCAGCCGTCCTGCAAGTCGAACTCGATGCCCGTGCGCAGGACCGCATAGGGGGACGAGCGGTCCTCCTGGATCTGGGTGCATTCCATGGCCTGGCTCTCCTCCGTGGGGACCGCCTCCACCTCATAGGAGTCCAGCAGCGCCAGGAATTCCTCCCGGCAGGTGTCACGGTCCGCCTCCTGGTAGACAAAGAGCGTGGACGGCATGTTGTCGTGATTTTTGTATCCAAGCTCTGCAGACGGCGCCAGGTAGATCATGCAGTCGGCCTGGGCATCCGGGATCCAGTCCTTGACATCGAAAGAAAGGAGCAGATGATAGGTAACGCCGTCGGACTCATAGAGGCATTCTGCCTCCTCGCCGTAATAGACCTGGGGCTCGTGGGGCGGCGGGGCGTTCTGAATGGCCCGGTGGACAGCAAGCCCCCCTGCCAGCAGCGCCAGGAGCAGGCAGCCCAGGATCCCGCCCAGAAGCAGTGTCTTCCGCCAGAGACGGGGCGGCTTTGCGGCGGCCTTCTCCGTGAGGATCGTCTCGCAGTGGGGGCAGAAGGCCGCCCCTTCCGGCAGCTCTCCCCCGCAATGGATGCACTGTGCCATGGCTTCTCCTTTCCGCTCCGGTGAGTTCCGGACCTCCCGCCACAGCGGAGAACTCACCTGCGATGATATCTCCCGATGGGGCCAGTCACAGCCGCTCCATCAGTGCCAGAACGGTCTGGTAGCGCTGCTTGGGGGCCGTCATGGTGCAGCGCTGCACGATCTGCCCGATCCGGCCGGAGGCCAGCTTCTTAGAGGGGTGCTCCCCGGTGATCATGATGTTCAGCAGCACCCCCAGGGAATAGATATCCGCCCGCTGGTCGCTCTGGGTGATGCCGTACTGCTCCGGCGCGGCATAGCCTGTGGTGCCCAGGATCCGGGTGTCGCCGTCGCTCTCATCCTTGTAGAGCCGGGAGGCGTCAAAATCGATGAGCACCGCCTCGCTGCCCCGGAGGATCACGTTCTCCGGCTTGATGTCCCGGTGCACCGCACCCATACTGTGCAGGACCCAGAGCCCCTGGCAGAGCTCCTTGGTGATGCGCCGTGCCTCCTCCGGCGGCAGCAGGCCGCCCTGCAGCAGATAGGCCAGGGTGTCCCCCTGGACATATTCCTCCAGCACAGCCACATTGGCATCCTGGATGCCCACCTCGTAGATTTGGGGCAGATGGGGGCAGAGCACGGTCAGCAGCTTCCGGTAGACCTCGCCGCTGCCGGAAAAATGCCGGAAGACGTAGCGTCTTCCGCTCTTCCGGTGCCGCACCACGGAGACACTGCCCCGGGCGCCCTCCTTCAGGGAACGCACCGGCGCATATTCCTGCTCTATGGCCTCCAGGAGGCTGCTGTAAATATCCATGTTCCCCCGCTTCTTGGCTATCTTAAATCTGGTGTTGTTTTGAGGAAAATTTTTTAATCTCTCCGTAGAGAAAATAGTGTGGTTGCTATCACTGATAGTAGCCACATTTTTTTGTCCACTCAAAAAGGAAAATGGTGTTGTTGAAGTTTTGGCTCCCTCATACTAAAATAGTGGTAGGAGGTGAGCGCCGTGGGAGGACGAAAAGGCACTCCGATTTTTGGAAGAGCAAAGGCAAGAGAGGGGCTGGACTACACCGAGCGTCAGCTAAGTATCCTTTGTGATGACGTCCCATTGTCGGCAGTTTCTCTCAACGAGCTTTCCAACATTATGAAAAAAGCCAATGCGAGATGCGATAACTATAACTATGAAATCGCAAAGCTCATGTACGAAGCAAAGTACAGTTTACAAGGGACTACACAGGGTAACGGTCTGACGGGAGGATTACCGCCCGTCAGATTTTCCATGTAATGTTCAAGCTGTCGCTTGTGGCGGCAACGGTGGTAATCATCAAATCCACCACCCGCCGCTTGTCGTCAAAGGATACATCGTCCCATGTGTCGAGGTAGCCGGAAATCTGGTTGACCTGTCCCGGGCTGATGGTTTCCACCGTCAGCTCGGCTATCTGCTTCACAAGTTCCTGCTTGCGCCCGTCCAGTTCCGCTATCTTCACATTCACATAGGAGAGCAGGACATTGTTCGCGCCCGTCAGACTGTCCACCAGCTTTTCAATCTCGCTGTCCACATGGAGAAGCTCTACTTGCAGGGCGGCGATTTTGGGATTGGCCTTTGCCGCTTTCTTCCTGCCCGTCAGCGTCTTGTGCTTTTCCAGCTTCTTCACCATCTGCTGGTAAACCACCGCTTCCAGTTCGGAAGTGATGATTTTCCCACAGCCCGGACAGCTTTTATTGTCCAGCCGTTTCGTACAGCGGAGATATTGCCTGCCGGACGGATTGAAGATACTCATAAGCGCATATCCGCAGTTCCCGCACTTGATTTTCCCCGCCAGCCATGTGTGGGTGGCTTTTCGGGCGGACTGGATTTTCATGTTGTTCATCAGCTTCTTGCGGCAAGCCAGCCATATATCCGCCGGAACAATGCCCTCATGGGGAGCCAGCACCAGCATTTGGTCTTTCAAGTCGTTTTTCTTGCTGGGCTTCACATCCCGCCCCTGATACAGATAACAGCCGTTTGTCCCCGTAAAGTCGGCGGCGTCATTGACGATAACCGTACCCTGGCTTTTGAAAAATTCGTACACATCCAAGTCCGCCTGCACATAGACGGGATTGCGTAACATCTGCGCCAGTGTGGGGCGTATCAGTTCCTTGCCGTAGAACAAAATCCCCTGTTCGGCAAAGTACCGGGTAATGTCCCCGTAAGAGGTTGTGGGCTGGGCGTACATCTCAAATATCAGCCGGATATTGGCCGCTTCGTCCGGGTTTACCACCAGCTTCTTTGTGTTGATACCGTCCATTTTGATAGGCTCGGTGTGGAAGCCGTAAGGGGCTTTCCCGCCCATCTTGAAGCCCCGCTGACTGCGGGAGTAGTAAGCGTCTGTCACCCGCTTCTGTATCGTTTCCCGTTCAAGCTGGGCGAACACGATACAGATATTCAGCATAGCCCGCCCCATCGGGGTGGAGGTATCAAACTTCTCCGTAGAGGACACAAACTCCACATCGTACTGCTGGAACAGTTCCATCATGTTGGCAAAGTCCAGAATGGAACGGCTGATACGGTCAAGTTTGTAAACAATGACCTTTGCAATCAAGCCCCGCTTAATATCCCGCACCAGTTCCTGAAACTTCGGGCGGTCTGTGTTCTTGCCGCTGTACCCTTTGTCTGTGTATTCCTTACAGTTCCCGCCTTTCAATTCGTATTTGCAAAACTCAATCTGGCTTTCAATGGAAATGCTGTCCTTTTTGTCTACCGATTGCCTTGCATAGATCGCGTCTATCCTGTTATTCATTTTGTCGCTCCTTTTCTTAAAAAGAAACGGAGCTGCTGACAGTTCTATTATACCGCCAGCAGCCCCGCAAATCAACGATGGCTTCGGGATTTATGCCCCGGCTTCCTCTTTCTGCCGCTTATCGGCATATTTGCGGAACACCTCATAAAGCTGCTGCTCCAGTTCCCGGCGTTTGGTCGCTTCCTGCTCCGGCGTGAACACCGGGGAGAGGTTTTCCAGCGTGATTTCCTTTCCCTGAAAAGTCACGACTTCTGTTTCCTTTTTGTATCTGATATTGTTACTTATAAAATCACCTTTCCTTTCCATACTGCCGCTGCTGCCGTTTCAGTTCCGCCAGTATATCCGGCGGGATACGGTCAACCAGCCTTTGCATATCGTGCAGTTCGCTTTCCAGCTTTGCCCGCTCCATGCGGTCTTTGATTTTGCCGCTCTCGCTGGCTCTGGCTCGTGCTTCCAGCTTCTCATTTTCTGCCAGCAGGTCATTGATTGTGACCTTGTACTTTTTCAACTGCCCGGAGAAATTCTCCATCTGCGGGAACCACTTTTTCAGCATGGAGAGGGCTTCCTCT
>SFLD01000076.1 GCA_004553545.1 Clostridiales bacterium
CGGCCGCGGGGGCGGGGGCGCCGGTGGGCGTGGGGGGAGCGCTGCGAACGGTGCAGCCGCCGAGAAGCAGCGCCGCCAGAAAAAGCGGCGCTGCGAAGGTTCTCTTTTTCATGGTTGGCGTCTCACTTGGGCAGCACGGTGTCCACCCGTTCGCTCTCGCCGTTCCTGTAGGTGTAGACGAGGAAGTCCTCGTACTCGAGGATCCCGTCCTCCCCGCTGCCCAGGCAGCTGGAGGCGTAGTCGGCGCTGATGGGTTCGCCGATGGCGGCGATCAGCTCCGCCGCTTCCCCGCCCACAAAACTCTCGGCCACGGCCATCCGGGAGGGCTCCTCCCCGGCGCTCTCGGGGGTGGGAGCGGGGGTCTCGGGGGCGGCGGACGGGGCGGGCGTGGCCTCCGCCGTGGGAGCGGGGGCGTCGGTGGGGGCGGGGGCGTCCTTGCCGGAGCAGGCCGCGAGGGTGAGCAGCAGCGCGAGGGTGAGAACGGTCACAAACAGTTTTTTCATGGTTTACTCCTTTTCGATGACGGAGAGCCGCGAGAAAACGCAGGTTCCCTCCGAGAAATAGATGAGCTGAGCGCCCTCCGTCTCCGCGTGGGCGGGGAGGGTGGCGTGGTAGCCGGCGGGGCGGGGCGTGGCCTCGTAGAGCACGCCGCCGCAGCGGAGATAGACGGGCGAGTGGTCGTCCGCCGCCGTGGGCAGAGCGCCGCTGACGGACAGCAGCCCTCCCTCCGCCTGCCGCGTCACCTGCATCTCGCCCTCCGGCGCCTCCGCCCGGGGGCGGAGCGGCTCGTCCCGCTCCGGGGCCAGGTAGACGGGGTCATAGTCCAGCAGGTAGCGCAGATTGCGCTCCACCAGCTCGATGATCACCGTGTCCGCGCCGCAGCGGGCGATGGCGGTCAGGTCGTAGGCGTTCTGCCGGGAGAAGAGGGCGGTGGAGAATTTTTCCGCCAGATAGGGGAAGGAATTGTTCCCGAAGCTGTCCCGGAAGCAGAGGAGGCTGCCCTGGCCACGCTCCGAGACGGTCTCGATCTTCAGATCCGTGCTCCCCCGGAAGGGGCGGGTGTGGGTGTAGGTAAAGCCTGCGGCGGCGGCGTAGTCCTCTTCCGTGGCCACCCCGGCGGGGTAGAGCATCTCGTAGAGGTCGCCTCTGTGGGGCGCGGCGGAGACGAAGCCCCCCGCCGTCCAGTCCCCCTCCCGGCCCAGAGCCGTGAGCATGGCGTCGGCGGCCAGGGCCGCGCCCTTGCCGTTCCAGTGGCTGTCCGTGCGGTAGTACAGTTCCTCTCCCTCACGGGCAAAGACGGCGAAGAGATCGAGATAGTTCCCGCCCATGGCGGCGTAGAGCCGCCTGAAGCCCTCGGCGCTGCTCTCGCCCTCCCCCACGGGCCAGTCGGGCATGTGGGCGGGGTAGAGGCTGTTCTTGTTGGGGGCCAGAGTGAAGAGGAAGTCGCAGCATTGCGCCGCGGCGTACTCCTCCATGAGCCGCACCGTTCTGGCGGCGCACCACAGCTCCCGCTCGCTGAGAGTCTCCAGCCGGGTGTAGTCCCCGGCGGTCTCGGCGTAGTAGAGCCACCCGTCCTTCCCCAGCACCACCTCAGGGGAGGCGGAGGAGCGGAAGAGGACGGCGTTGAGGCCGTTCCAGGCGGTGATCAGCTCCTGCCGGAGGAAGAAGCGGTCGCCTATGTAGTCGGAAAAGTCCTGCAAACAGCCGCCATTGAGCGTCCCGTCCCGCTTTCGGAGGGAGGGGGCGGAGGCGAGCACCTCGTTGGCGCCCGCCCGGCTCTCCCCAAAGAGCAGCATCCCCACGGAGGGGATCAGGCACAAAAGGAGAAAGAGGGCGGCAAAGAGGAGAGAGATCGTTTTTTTCATCGGCGCCCCTCCTTAAAACTGGAAATAGATGAAGGGGGTGAAGCTGCCGCCGGCCAGGGCGAGCAGCGCGAGCAGAAAGAGCAGCAGCGTCCCCAGGTCGAAGAGCAGCTCCTGCCGCGCCGTCTCCGGCTCCGGAGGCCGGGGACAGAGGGCCAGAACGGCTCCGGCGGCCAGCGCCGCAGCGTGGGCCCCGTCCAGCACCTGCCGCAGCAGCAGCGCGGCGGCGGGACGGAGGGTGAAGTCGAAGCGGAACATGGCGCCCAGGATGCCCAGCGCCTCCGAGAGCGTGGCGGCGCGGAAGAGCACAAAGCCCACCGTCACCACCAGCAGGGTGTAGATGTGGAGCGCCGCCCGCCCCGGCCGGGTGCGCCGCAGCCGCTCCAGGAAGTCCCGCCCGCCGCTCTCGGCCATCATGAACAGCCCGTGCCAGAGTCCCCAGAGCACGAAGTTCCAGCCCGCCCCGTGCCAGAGCCCGGTGAGCAGAAAGACGCAGAGCTTGTGGAGGGCCGTCCGTCCCCGGCCATGGCGGTTGCCCCCCAGGGGTATGTACACATAGTCCCGGAACCACCCCGAGAGCGTCATGTGCCAGCGCCGCCAGAACTCCGTAAGGCTGGCGGACACATAGGGCCGGTCAAAGTTTTCCGGGAAGCGGAAGCCGAAGAGCCGTCCCATGCCGATGGCCAT
>SFLD01000077.1 GCA_004553545.1 Clostridiales bacterium
CGGGGCATGAACACCATTCGGATCTTCCGCTATGGCGGACTGCGCTTGGCCCACCTGGGGGACTTGGGCCGCCCTCTGACGGTGGCGGAGACCGAGGCTCTCACGGGCCTTGACTGCATGCTCCTCCCCGTGGGCGGGTATTATACCATTGACGCCCAGGCGGCCAAAGCCGTAGTAGACGTTACCCACCCCCGAGTAGTCATCCCCATGCACTACCGGAGAGGGAAGATGGGCTTCGCTGAGATCGCAGAGCTCTCAGACTTCACGGACCGCTTTTCGGGGGTCCGCTATGAGGAAGGCCCCTTGGAGCTTACCAAGGGAACGCCCCGGGGCGTCATAGTCCTGACGCCGGAACTTTCATAAACTACCGCCAATGCGGAGGATAAAGGAGAAATACCATGACTTGCTACGAAGAACTGAAGGCCCGTGGCCTCATCGCCCAGGTGACCAACGAGGAAGAGATCCGGGATGTCATCAACAACGGCAAGGCCGTCTTCTACATCGGCTTTGACTGCACCGCGGATTCCCTCACCGCCGGCCATTTCATGGCCCTGACCCTGATGAAGCGCCTGCAGATGGCGGGCAACCGGCCCATCGCCCTCATTGGCGGCGGCACCACCATGATCGGCGATCCCTCCGGCCGCACCGACATGCGCAAGATGCTCACCAAGGAAGACATCGACCACAACGCCGAGTGCTTCAAGCGCCAGATGGAGCGCTTCATCGACTTTGGCCCCGGCAAGGCCCAGATGCTGAACAACGCCGACTGGCTCTTAAAGCTCAACTATGTGGAGCTGCTGCGGGACGTGGGCGCCTGCTTCTCCGTCAACAACATGCTCCGGGCCAAGTGCTATGAGCAGCGGATGGAGAAGGGCCTCAGCTTCCTGGAGTTCAACTACATGATCATGCAGTCCTACGACTTCTACTACCTCTTCCAGCACTATGGCTGCAACATGCAGTTTGGCGGCGATGACCAGTGGAGCAATATGCTGGGTGGCACCGAGCTCATCCGCCGGAAGCTGGGCCAGGATGCCCACGCCATGACCATCACCCTCCTGACGGACTCCCAGGGCAAGAAGATGGGCAAGACCGCCGGCAACGCCGTTTGGCTGGACGCCAACAAGACCTCTCCCTACGATTTCTACCAGTACTGGCGGAACGTGGAGGATGCCGACGTCATGAAGTGCATCCGGATGCTGACCTTCCTGCCTCTCGAGCAGATCAACGAGATGGACAGTTGGGAGGGCAGCCAGCTCAACCAGGCCAAGGAGATCCTGGCCTACGAGCTCACCAAGATGGTCCACGGCGAGGACGAGGCCGAGAAGGCCCAGGCCGCGGCCCGCGCCCTCTTCGGCGGCGGCGGGAACAAGGAGAACATGCCCGCCACCGAGCTCACCGCCGCGGACTTCGCGGACGGCCAGATCGGCGCCCTGGCGCTCCTGGTGCGCTGCGGTCTTGCCGCCTCCAACGGCGAGGCCCGCCGCCTCATCCAGCAGGGCGGCCTCAGTGTGGACAAGAAGAAGGTCACGGACGCCGCTGCTGCCTTCCCCCAGGAGCTGTTCTCCGGCGAGGGCGTCATCCTGAAGAAGGGCAAGAAGGTCTTCCACAGGGCCTTCACCAAGTAAAAAATAGCAGGCAGACGCGGCTTTCCAGCCGCGCCTGCCTTGCGCTGTGTCTGACTTTTTTTACCCACAAGAAAGGAAACCTCCATGATCATTGTCAACGATCTGAGCCTCAACTTCAGCGGCCAGACCCTCTTCAAGCACGTGGACCTGAAGTTCACCCCCGGCAACTGCTACGGCATCATCGGCGCCAACGGCGCGGGCAAGACCACCTTCCTGCGCATCCTCTCCGGGGAGCTGGAGCCCTCCTCCGGCGAGATCATCATCCCGGACAACGAGCGCATGAGCGTCCTGAAGCAGGACCACTTCCAGTACGATGCCTACACGGTGCTGGACACCGTCATCCTGGGCAATCCCCGGCTCTATGAAGTGGAGCGGGAGAAGAACGCCCTCTACGAAAAGCCCGACTTCTCCGACGAGGACGGCGTCCGGGCCAGCGAGCTGGAGGCCGAGTACGCCGAGATGGGCGGTTGGGAGGCGGAGTCCGACGCCAGCCGCCTCATCCAGGGACTGGGCCTCTCGGAGAGCATCCTCCACGACCCCATGTCCAGCCTTTCCGCCAAGGAAAAGGTGAAGGTCCTCCTGGCCCAGGCCCTCTTTGGAAAGCCAGACATCATCCTCCTGGACGAGCCCACCAACCACCTGGACCTCCCGGCCATCGAGTGGCTGGAGGATTTCCTCATGGACTACGATGGCCTGGTGCTGGTGGTGAGCCACGACCGCTACTTCCTGAACACCGTCTGCACCGGCATCGTGGATGTGGACTACGGCGGGATCAAAATGTACGTGGGCAACTACGATTTCTGGTATCAGTCCAGCCAGCTGATGCAGCGGCTCATCCGGGACCAGAACCGCCGCAAGGAGGATAAGATCAAGGAACTGCAGGAGTTCATCTCCCGCTTCTCCGCCAACAA
>SFLD01000078.1 GCA_004553545.1 Clostridiales bacterium
ATCACGCTTACACGCACCGCTGCGGACGGGACCGAGACCAAGACACGCTGCCTCGTGTCCTTCGACGCCTTCGTGTACAACAGGGAGGGCGAGATTATCCGCGGCACGCAGCGTCTCTTCACCGTCCCTTGTGCGGATGTGCAGGCTTACCTTGAGAAGGTGGCCCCGTCGATGTACGGCCACGAGTTCACACAGGAGCAGCGCGAGGCCCTTTCCGAGGGCAAGGACCTCTATATAGAGGACTTCAAGACCAAGGACGGGAAGGTGTTCGACGCCGTCGTGCAGTACAGCGCGGTGGCCCGCCAGGTCGTGAAGGTGGACACCCCGTTCTGGAGGGAGACGATGCGCAAGCGCAGCGAGGCGAACAAGACCGCCGCACCGGCCCCGGAGGCCAAGGTGCAGAAGGCAGCGGCGAAGGAGCAGGCGAAGCAGGACAATCAGCAGAAGGCGGCTCCGTCGCGGGCCAGGAGGGTATAGGCGTTTCATCGGGGAGCCGGACCGCCGGCTCCCCTTTTTCAATCACAGACCATGACAGCGACTGAGACATTGGCAAGGATGTATGCGGACCAGTTCATAGACCGGTTCACGCATATCGAGGGACACTGGGAGGAACCGCTGGTGGATGCCTGCAGCCATCCTCATCAGAATATCGCGGGCAACGCCTACAGGGGCTGCAACCGCAGCTTCCTTCCCCTGGTGTCCACTTTCAGGGGCTACCGTCTGCCGCTGTGGATGACCGCCGGCCAGATGCAGGACCTGTCCGTATGGCCCCGCAAGGGGACGTCGGGAGTTCCTGTCTCGTTCACGGACATCTTCATCCGCGAGAGGGAGACGGGTCGCCGCAGCAAGGTCACCCCGGAGCAGTTCGACGCCATGACCGACGAGCAGCGCAGGGAGAAGGACCTGATGAAGGTGTTCCGCACCAGGTGGTACAAGGTGTTCAACATCTGCCAGACGACCTTCTCCGACGTGTATCCCGACACGATGGCGGAGATCGAGAGGCTCTTCGGTGCGGATGGCGGGCAGCGGATGGACTCCCCTCAGCTGGACGATTTGGTCTCGCAGGACTCCTGGCTCTGCCCCATCAGAGTCGATCCGGGATGCATGATGGCGTCCTATGACCGCGAGACGGATTCCATCAGGATGCCTCCGAAGTTCCGCTACAGCGATGACAGGGCCTATTACAGCGCCCTTCTCAGGGAGATGGCCCGATCGACGGGCAGCGAGATGCGCCTTGACAGGGGCATCTGGTCGGACCTGAGCGGTGACGTGGCAAAGGAGGCTCTGGTGAGCGAGCTGTCGGCGGCCTCCATGGGTGCCGTGCTAGGGCTCGGCGTCACGATGGATGCCTCCTCGGAGCGCTTCCTGAAGAAATGGATAGACGATATAGGCGCACAGCCGCAGTTCATCTATGAGGCCGTGCGTGAGGCCTCGAGGGCGGCGGACTGCCTGGGCAGTGTCCTCGGCCTCGACATGGTGAAGGGGGTGGACGTCTGCCAGATACTCGAGAGGCAGGAGAAGGAGAAGGCCGAGAAGGCGCAGAAGCGCAAGGAGGAGCGGCTGTCCAGGCGCAGCGACACGGGGACAGTGAGGATACAGCAGAGGTCACATTCCCACAGAAGACTTTGACGGACAATTCAATCAGACTCTTATGATAGGTATAATAGCCGGGGAGATCATCGGCTCCCCCTTCCGGAAGGAGAACCTTCCCGACATCAACGACATCTTCTTCCCCCTCTTCGAGGACAGGAGGGTGATGGATGAGAAGACCTACAGGGAACGGACCTACAGGGCCGCTCCGGGCCGTATCACCGATGCGGTCCTGAGTCTCGGTGACGATATCAATGCCTTCCTCTCTTCGGAAACGCATCTGGGAGAGGCGATGTGCCAGGCCGTGGTGATCGGCCGCATGGATGCCCGGCACAGGATGTCTTTCGACGAGCACGCCGCATCCGTGGCGTCGTTCGCGCGGTTCTTCCCCGAGTCGATGCATCCCCATATAACGGAGGCGGCGGATGCCGCCTACCGCCTTGAGAGGAAGATGGGAAGCGGCCTGTACGAGCGCATGGGGCTTGTCAACCCTCCGAATGCCGAGGTGGTCTCGGCCATGCTCAAGGGGCAGCTCATCCCCGAGCGGGACGGGACCTATGTCCCCGGTGACGGTAAGGCGGACGAGAGCGTCGCCCTGCAGGGCGCCTTCTGTGCCGTGGGGCAGTCCCGCTCGTGGGAGGAGGCCGTCAGGCGCGCGGCGGCCCTCGGCGGGGACAGCGCCCTGGTGGCGGCCTTAGCGGGAGGACTGGCGGAGATAGCCTTCGGCGTGCCGGAGACCATCTCCTACCGTGCGATGGAGTACCTTGACAGGAACCGGCAGGACATCCTCAAGAGGAGCGAGAACAGGATGGATCGTGCAGGAAGGGAGGAGACCCCGTCTGCGCCGGTCATGGCCGAGCAGGAGACGCTTATCTCCGTGCTTTCTCTCCCCGGAAGGGCCAAGGTGTACGCCATCCCGGAGGGCAGGTGCCGAGGGCATGGCCCGTATCGTCGAGCGTCTGGAGAGCCGCAGAGGTGCAGACGGACAGGCCCTTGGCGGCACCTTCATCGACTCCGAGAGGCCGGAGCTGCACAGGATGTACTTCCGTCTGAAGGATGGCAAGCTCTACTCCCCTTCCACCCTCCCC
>SFLD01000013.1 GCA_004553545.1 Clostridiales bacterium
AATATCCACAGTTTCTTATAACTGATTCTCACGTTGTCCCTCCTATTTATATCCAAAATATAGTATACTGTGCAAAAGTGTGGCTGTCAATGGATTTTACCAAATATGCCGCTAAAATTCGCAACTTCTTACGAATTTTAGCGTCGTACAGCTCTAAAATAACTGCCGCTCAGAGGCATAAATACCTTTCGAGCGGCAGCTGTACTTCTACTATTTTCTTAAATCATCCCGAAGTGCTGCAACGCCTCCGTGATCGCTTTTTCCTTCTCCGGTGGGCATTGCGGTTGCTTGGCGTTTTCAGATTTCGGCTTATTGTAGTTCTCGCGCTCAATGATGCCGTATTTCTGCTTCACCTGTGCGATATAGAGGTGGCTGACCTTCAGTCCGGTATGCTCGAAAACATATTCTCGGATTTCCTCATAGGTTGCCTTTTTCTCCGCAGCGGTCAAATCCAACTCGTCCATCTTCACTTCGATCTCTATATGTTCCTTGCTTTGAAGTTTGGACAATAAGCATACCGTCTCCACATGTGCTGTGCCGGGGAACATGTCTACGGCTGCGGCGCGTTCAGCCTGATAGCCGAGGCCCGCGAAGAGCTTCACGTCCCGGCCCAGGGTGGCGGGGTCGCAGGAGACGTAGACCACCCGCTCCGGCGCCATCCCGGCGACGGAGGCGATGACATCCGGGGCAAGGCCCTTTCTCGGCGGGTCCACGGTGATGACGTCGGGCCGCAGGCCCTCGGCCTCCAGCTTGGCGGCGATGTCAGAGGCGTCACCGCAGAAGAATTCGGCGTTGCCGATGCCGTTGCGCTCCGCGTTCTCCCGGGCGTCCGCGATGGCGGGGGGCACGATCTCCGCGCCGATGGCCCGCTTCGCCTGCTGGGCGAGGCAGAGGGTGATGGTGCCGGTGCCGCAGTAGAGGTCCAGCACCGTCTCCTCACCCGTGAGGGCGGCGTATTCCAATGCCTTGCCGTAGAGGACCTCCGCCTGGTCCCGGTTCACCTGGTAGAAAGAGGGCACCGAGAGCTTGAACTGAAGCCCGCAGAGGGTGTCCATCAGGTAGTCCTGGCCCCAGAGGGTCCGGTACTTCTCCCCCAGGATCACGTTGCCCCGGCGGGTGTTGCTGTTCAGCACCACGCCCACGGTCCTGGGTGCGGCAGCCCGGATGAGGGCCGCCAGCTCCGGCTCCCGGGGGACCTGCCGCCCGTTCACCACCACGCAGCAGAGGCTCTCGCCCTTCCGGTTCACCCGGACGTAGATGTGCCGCACCAGGCCCTTGCCGGTGGTCTCGTCATAGGGCGGCACCTTGTAGCGCCGCATCCAGGCCCCCACGGCCTCCGCCGTGGCATCGGAGATCTCCGACTGGATGAGGCAGCGGCGGATGGGCACCACCTTATGGCTCCGGAGCTGATAGAATCCGATGCTGCCGTCCGCCCCCACGGGGTACTGGCTCTTGTTGCGGTAGTGGAGCGGGTCCCTGGCCCCCAGGATGCCCTCGATGGGCACGTCCGAGCCCCCCAGGCGGCGGAGGGCGTCCTCCACCCGCTGGCGCTTGGCCCAGAGCTCCTCCTGGTAGGACATGTGCTGGAACTGGCAGCCGCCGCAGCGGCCGAACTGGGGGCACTCCGGTGCCGTTCGCTCCGGCGAGGGAGTGCGGAGCTTCACCAGCTCCCCCGCGGCGGCGGTCTTCATCACCTTGGTGATCCGCAGGTCGATCTCCTCCCCCCGGATGGTCCCGGGCACGAAGACCACGGCCCC
Organism: Clostridiales bacterium; assembly: GCA_004553545.1. Lineage (GTDB taxonomy): Bacteria > Bacillota > Clostridia > Oscillospirales > Oscillospiraceae > Oscillibacter. Next base: position 1,758 of record SFLD01000013.1, read on the forward strand.
GTCCAGCCGGACGACGCCCTGCCCCTCACTGGTATAGCCCTCCACCGTGCCGGAGTAGATCTTCCCCTCCCGCAGTCGTTCCATTGGGATCGCTCCCCCTTTCCGAAATTCCCGGCCTGACCGGAGCAGGGAGGCAGCGCCTCCCTGAAAAAACGTTTATCTCTGATCCGAGTGTCCGATGAGATAGTCTACGCTCACCTGGAAGAAGTCCGCCAGGGCCACCAGCTTTTCATAGTTGGGACGCCGGTCATCGCCTTCATAGCACTGGTATGCCCGGGTATTGATCCCCAAAAACTCCGCCATTTCCCGCTGCGTGATATGGCGCTCCACCCGCAGTTCCCGCAATCTTTCCGCAAATTTTATCATTTTCTTTCACCGCTGGTCCGTGCGGCCCATCAGGTAGTCTACCGAGACGCCAAAATGGTCCGCCAGTGCCCAGAGATTTTCAAAGCTGGGCAGATTCGCGCCTGCCTCAAACTTTTGATAGTGTCGGCTGGCGATCCCCAGCGCTGCCGCAGTCTGCACCTGGGTCTCTCCCGCTTCCTTCCGCAGAGTCCGTAATCTTTCCTGAAATTCCATAGCAACCTCTTGACACGACATTTTTTAGGTGTTACTATTAGTACGCGCCAAACTTTATGTTTTGAGGTGAATCGTATGACCGACACCATGCAGGCGCTTTACCGCTATACGGCGGAGGGCCGGTTCTCGTCCTACCTCACAGGGGCGGACTACCGGGAGGTCTGCCGGGTCTTAGACAAGCTGGAGCAGACGCTCCGCCAGCTCCTGCCCGCCGGAGAGCGGGACCTCCTGTCCCGCCTGGAAACCGCCCGCCTGGAGCAGCGGGACCTGGAGCTGGAGGCCATGTTCCAGGCCGCCTGGACCGCCGCCCAGGAGGTCCTGTGACCCGCGCCCCCGCGCCCGTCCCTCGTCTCCGGCGCGCAGCGAAGCGCCCGCGCCCGTCCTTCGTCTTCCGGCCCGCCGCCGCAGCGGCCCTTCCGCCGGCAATGCCGCTCCGCGGCGAGCCGGACCGCAGGCACCTCCCGCAGACGACAGCAGCCGACCGGGGACTCCTCGTCCCCCGTCCTCCGTCCCGGGGAAGCTCCAGGAAGGGGCCGCAGCCCCGTCCTGGTTTCCGCCGCCGTTGGCGGCGGAAAGAAGCCAAATCATTTTCCCCGGCGGCACGGACGCCGGGGAAAATCCCTCTCAGGCTGCAAGTGTGGGCCATGACCGCCATGGGCGGCTATGGCCTGCGCGCAGCCGGCCTGTCCATCCATTTGCGGAGACCGGCAAAGCCGGTCTCCGCGAGGGATCCCTCGCCCAAATGTTCCTCGGTACATTTGGGCGAATTTCCTTTAGGCCTCCCACTTTTCGAGAAGCGCCCGCAGCTGGTCGGCGAAGCGGGCCAGGCTCTTGTTGTCCCGGCCCCGGGAGCGCTTGATGGCCTCCATGACCATCTGCCCAACGGCCACCAGCCGCTCGTAGGCAGAGCTGGTGCGGGTCCCGGTAGCGGCGGACTTGGTCTTCCGCTCGGGGAGATAGCCCTTCTCCAGCTGGGTGTCGGCGATCAGGTCGTAGACCTCGGTATACTGGGGGGCATGGGCCGTGAAGCCCAGGTTCTCAATGCTCTGGGCGAAGTAGGGGGCGACCTCCCGGTCGCCGTGGACCACGAAGACGTGCTGGGGCTTGGGAGCCTTCACGTTCTGGATCCAGGCCAGCAGGTGATCCCGGTCGGCGTGGGAGGAGAGGCCCTGGAAGTTCACGATCTCCGCCCGGACGGCGATCTCCTCGCCGAAGAGCTTCACGCTCTTGGCCCCGTCCAGCAGAGCCCGGCCCAGGGTGCCTTCGCCCTGGAAGCCCACGAAGACGATGGTGCTGTCCGGCCGCCAGAGGTTGTGCTTCAGGTGGTGGCGGATGCGGCCCGCGTCGCACATGCCGGAGGCGGAGATGATGACCTTGGGGGTGGGGTCCAGGTTCAGGGCCTTGGACTCCTCGCCGGTCTCCGTCATCCGGAGGTTGGTGAAGTTGAACATGTGGGTGCCGTCCTTCACCAGCTCCAGGGCCTCCTCATCGAGGTAGCCCCGCAGGTCCCCGGTGAAGATGGAGGTGGCCTTCTTGGCAAGAGGCGAGTCGATGTAGACGGCGAAGTCCGGGTTGGACTTCACGAGGCCCTTGTCCTTGATCTCCCGGATGAAGTAGAGGAGCTCCTGGGTGCGGCCCACGGCGAAGGAGGGGATGATGACGTTGCCGCCCCGGCCGATGGTCTCGTCGATGATCTGGGCCAGGTCGTCGGTATAGCTCCAGACCTCCGTGTGGTTGCGGTCGCCGTAGGTGGACTCCATGACGACGTAGTCCGCCCCGGTAACGGGGCTGGGGTCCCGGATGATGGGCTGGTCCACGTTGCCGATGTCGCCGGAGAAGACCAGCCGCTTGGTAACGCCGCCCTCGGTGGCGTCCACCAGGATGGAGGCACTGCCGAGAAGATGCCCGGCGTCGATGAACTCCACGGTGACGCCCTCGCAGAGCTCCACCTTCTGGCCGTATTCGCAGGTGGTCATGTACTCCCGGACCTGGGCCGCGTCCTCGATGGTGTAGAGGGGCTCCACATGGGGGGCGCCGGAGCGGGCGGCCTTGCGGTTTTTCCACTCGGCATCGGACTCCTGGATGTGGGCGGAGTCCAGGAGCATGATGTCCATGAGGTCCGCCGTCAGGCGCGTCGTGAGGATCTGACCGTGGAAGCCCTGCTTGACGAGCATGGGCACCCGGCCGGAGTGGTCGATGTGGGCGTGGGTGATGAGGACATAGTCGATGCTCCCCGCCGCGAAGGGGAACTCCTCATTGCTGACCTCGTCCCGGCCCTGCTGCAGACCGCAGTCCACCAGGATCTTCTTGCCGTTGACCTCCAGACAGTGGCAGCTGCCGGTGACGCACTGGTCGGCGCCGAAAAAGCTCAGTTTCATACTGCTCCTCCTTGCATCCTTGTTATGATGGTCGTCCGGTCCCCGCCGGGGGCCGGGATGGTTCCGTCCGTGGCGCTTGGTATCCTATTCAGCATACCATAGTTTCCCGCCCCCGGCAAGGGGCGGCGGCGGATTTTCCCCGGAGAAGACCCGCCGGAGCCGCCCCGGCGGCGGGGTTGGCACAAGTTGTAAACTTTTCTCCCATCCCCTGTTTTCCCTTTGCAATCCGGGGGCGGATGTGGTATGCTAACCTTGTTTTATTGTGTTTATCGCCATCGGCGGCGGGCTGCCTTCCGCCGGTGGTATCCGCCCCTGACCGGGGCATACAGAAAGGATGATCGAATATGGGTCTTATGACAAAGCTCTTCGGCACCTACAGCGACCGGGAGCTGAAGGCCATCTACCCCTTGGTGGACAAGGTGGAGGCGCTGGAGGACGAGTACCGCGCGCTGACGGACGCCCAGCTCCGGGCCAAGACCGACGAGTTCAAGGAGCGCTACGCCCAGGGCGAGAGCCTGGATGACCTGTTGCCGGAGGCCTTCGCCACCGTGCGGGAGGCGGCGGACCGGGTGCTGGGCCTGCGGCCCTACCGGGTGCAGCTGGTGGGCGGCGTGGTCCTCCATCAGGGCCGCATCGCCGAGATGAAGACCGGCGAGGGCAAGACCCTGGTGGCCACCCTCCCCGCCTACCTCAACGCCCTCACCGGCAAGGGCGTCCACATCGTGACGGTGAACGATTACCTGGCCAAGCGCGACAGCGAGTGGATGGGCAAGGTCCACCGCTTCCTGGGGCTGAAAGTCGGCCTCATCATCCACGGCCTCAACACCAAGGAGCGCCAGGAAGCCTACGCCGCGGACATCACCTACGGCACCAACAACGAGATGGGCTTCGACTACCTCCGGGACAATATGTGCATCTACTCCAGCGAGCTGGTCCAGCGGGGCCACGCCTTCGCCATCGTGGACGAGGTGGACTCCATCCTCATCGATGAGGCCCGGACCCCCCTCATCATCTCCGGCCAGGGCGAGAAATCCACCCAGCTCTACGACATGGCGGAGATGCTGGTCTCCCGGATGCGCAAGCGCGTCGTGGCCGAGGTAGACGCCAAGGAGGAGGAGTCCGAGACCGAGGAAGCCGACTACATCGTGGACGAGAAGGCCAAGACGGCCACCCTCACCGCCCGGGGCATCGCCAAGGCGGAGGAGTTCTTCCACCTGGACAACCTCTCTGACCCCGAGAACTCCACCATCTCCCACCACATCAACCAGGCCATCAAGGCCCACGGCGTCATGAAGCGGGACATCGACTACGTGGTGAAGGACGGCGAGGTCATCATCGTGGATGAGTTCACCGGCCGTCTCATGTTCGGCCGCCGCTACTCCGCCGGCCTCCACCAGGCCATCGAGGCCAAGGAGCACGTCAGCGTCAACAGCGAGAATAAGACCCTGGCCACCATCACCTTCCAGAACTACTTCCGGCTCTACGGCAAGCTCTCCGGCATGACCGGCACCGCCATGACCGAGCAGGAGGAGTTCGGCACCATCTATAACCTGGATATCATCGAGATCCCCACCAACCGTCCCGTGGCCCGGATCGACCACCACGATGCCGTCTACAAGACCATGGAGGGCAAGTACCGGGCCGTCATCGCGCAGGTGAAGGAGTGCCACGAGAAGGGCCAGCCCGTCCTGGTGGGCACCGTCTCCATCGAGAAGAACGAGACCCTCTCCCGCCTTCTCACCCGGGAGGGCATCCGCCACAACGTGCTGAACGCCAAGAACCACGAGAAGGAAGCCGAGATCGTGGCCCAGGCCGGCAAGCTGGGGGCCGTCACCGTGGCCACCAACATGGCAGGCCGCGGCACCGACATCATGCTGGGCGGCAACGCCGAGTACCTGGCCAAGGCCGATCTCGTGAAGGCCGGCTACAGCGAGGAGGTCATCACCGACGCCACCGGCTACGCCGAGACCGACAACCAGGAGATCCTGGAGGCCCGGGCCCTCTTTGCCGAGCGCATGGCCTACCACAAGTCCATCATCTCTCAGGAGGCGGAGAAGGTCCGCGCCGCCGGCGGCCTCTTCATCATCGGCACCGAGCGCCACGATTCCCGCCGGATCGATAACCAGCTCCGCGGCCGTGCCGGCCGTCAGGGCGACCCCGGCGAGAGCCGCTTCTACATCTCTCTGGAGGACGATCTGCTGCGCCTCTTCGGCGGCGAGCGCATCCAGAACATGATGGAGAAGATCTCCCTGGATGAGAACACTCCTCTCGAGAGCAAGATGCTCACGAAAGCCATCGAGAACTCCCAGACCACCGTGGAGAGCCGGAACTTCCAGTCCCGTAAGAGCGTGCTGGAGTACGACGACGTCATGAACAAGCAGCGCGAGATCATCTACGGTCAGCGCCGCCAGGTCCTGGACGGCAAGGACATCCAGGAGACCATCCTCACCATGATGCACACCACCATCGGCAACGAGGTCGGCATGGCCTTCGGTGAGAAGACCCATCTGGACGAGGCCGGCTATCAGGAGCTCCTCCGCTCTCTCGAGGGCCAGTTCTTCCCCAAGGACGCCGTCGCCATCCCGGACGCTGCCTCCCTCAGCAGCGACGAGCTGACGGAGCGCTTCTGCGAGGCCGCCGAAAAGACCTACGAGGCCAAGGAGGCCGAGGTCACCTCCCCCATCATGCGGGAGCTGGAGCGGGTCATCCTCCTCCGGGTGGTGGATGAGTACTGGATGGATCACATCGACGCCATGGATGACCTGAAGCAGGGCATCCGCCTCCGTGCCTACGCCAACACCGATCCCATCGTGGCCTACAAGCAGGAGTCCCTCAGCATGTTTGAGGAGATGATCGCCGCCATCCAGGCGGAGACCGTCCGCCGCCTCTTCTCCGTCCGCCTCCGCAAGGACGAGGAGGTCAAGCGGGAGCGGGTGGCCAAGGCCACCGTGGAAAACGTCGGCGGCGACGGCACCACTCCCAAGAAGCAGCCCCGGAAGGTCACCAAGATCGGCCGGAACGATCCCTGCCCCTGCGGCAGCGGCAAGAAGTACAAGAACTGCTGCGGCCGCAACGCCTGAGCGGATCCTGCACCCGGAAACGGGCATCCTAAAGGAAGAATCCCGCCCCTGTTCTCCTGCCGGAGGGCAGGGGCGGTCCCTTCTCAGAAAGGAGCATCCTATGGCCATCACCCTCCATCGGGAAGCCGGGCTCACCGTCCTCCGCTCGGAGCTGCTCGCCCCCCTGCCCCACGGCTTTTCCACCCGCCCCGGCGGGGTCTCCCCCGCCCCCTGGGACAGCCTGAACCTGGGCCCCAGCCGGGGCGACGCCCCGGAAAACGTCCGGGAGAACTACCGCCGTTTCTGCGCCGTTCTGGGGACGGAGCCGGAGCAGGCCGTCCTCAGCCAGCAGACCCACACCACGAACCTTCGCCGCGTCACGGCGGAGGACGCCGGCAAGGGCCTCACCCGCCCCCGGGACTACCGGGACGTGGACGCCCTGATGACGGACGTTCCCGGCCTGGCCCTCACCGTTTTCTCCGCCGACTGTGGCGTGATCCTCCTCCACGACCCCGTCCACGCCGCCATCGCCGCCGTCCACGCCGGGTGGCGGGGCTGTGCCGGGGGCATCCTGGCAAAGACCGTCCGGGCCATGACGGAGAACTGCGGCACGGACCCCGCCGATCTCCTGGCCGCCATCGGCCCCTGCATCGGCCCGTGCTGCTTTGAGACGGATGACGACGTCCCCGCCGCCATGCGCGCGGCCCTGGGGGCGGACGCGGAGCCGTGTCTCCGCTATCAGGCCCCCAAGTGGCACGTGGACCTCTCCGGCCTCAACCGCCAGTGGCTCCTCCGCGCCGGGCTCCTGCCGGAACACATCGAGCGCTCGGAGCTCTGCACCGCCTGCCGTCCGGACCTCTTCTGGTCCCACCGGAAGATGGGCGAGAGGCGGGGCGTCCAGGCCGCCATGATCGCCCTGCCAGGAAGGGAGGACGCATGAGACGCCGCCTGCTGCCCCTGCTGCTCCTCCCCTGCCTGCTGCTGACCGGCTGCTGGCAGGACGCCGCCCTCACAGAGGAGGAGCCCTATCCCGAGGACCTGACGCCCCAGGAGGAGGAAGTCATCCCCCTGCCGGAAGCGCTGTCCCTCCCCTGGTACAACGGCGTCACCCTGGACCCCATCACCTGCCCGGACGGAGCCCAGCAGACCGTGGCCGCCCTGGTCTACGAGGGCCTCTATGCCCTGGACCCCACGTTCACTCCTCAGCCCCGGCTCTGCGCCGAGGCCCAGTGCAATGACGACGCCACCGTCTGGACCCTGACGCTCCGGCAGGATGTCCGCTTCTCGGACGGCTCCTCCCTCCGGGCGCGGGATGTGGCGGCCTCCCTCCAGCGGGCCAAGGAGAGCGCGCGCTACGGCGGGCGCCTCGCCGCCGTGAACTCCATCACGGAGAGCCGGGGAAAAGTCGTCCTCCGGCTGAGCCGCCCCAACGCCAGCCTCCCGGCCCTGCTGGATATCCCCATCGTGAAGTCCGGCACCCAGGACGCTGCCGCCCCCACCGGCACCGGACCCTATGTGCTGGCGTCGGACGAAAACGGCAGCTTCCTCCGCGCCAACGCCGATTGGTGGCAGGTCAAGACCCTGCCCACAGCGGCCATCCGTCTCGTGGACTGCGCCGATGAGAGCAGCGTCCGCTACCAGTTCTCCTCCCACGCGGTGCAGCTTCTGGTCTCAGACCAGACCGGGGCCTCCCCCCTGCGCTCCGGCAGCCGTTACGACAGCGCGGAGGCGGACACTGCCATTCTCCACTGCCTGCTGCTGAACCAGAAAACAGCGCTCCTGCAGGGCGCCGCCGTCCGCCGCTGCCTGAGCCTCGGCATCGACCGGGAGAGCCTGGTGGACGCCTGCCTCTCCGGCCACGGCCGTCCTGCCCAGTTCCCGCTCTCTCCGGCCTCGCCTCTCTACCCCGCGGACCTGGAGGAGCCCTACCGCTATGAGGACTTTGAGGATGCCCTGGACCGGGCCGGGCTGAATACCGGCGAGACCCGGTCCCTGACCCTTCTGGTCTGCAGCGACAGCCAGTTCAAGACCGCCGCCGCCAGCTATCTCGCCGCCGCCCTTTCCGTCTGCGACCTGCAGATCACCGTCCGCTCCCTTCCCTGGGCGGAGTATGCGGCCGCCCTGGAGAAGGGGGACTTCGACCTCTGCTACGCCGCGGTAAAGCTCAGCGCCGACTGGGACATCACGTCCCTCGTGACCCCCGGCGGGGCTCTGAACTACGGCGGCTTCGACAACGCCTCCCTCACCCAGCGCCTCACCGCCCTGGGCCCGCAGAACGACAGTGCCTCCGCCGTGGCATCCCTCTGCCGCCAGCTCCGCCAGCAGGCACCCTTCCTGCCCCTCTGCTTTGAGAGCCGGTCCGTTCTCACCCAGCAGGGCGTCTTTGAAGCCCTTACCCCCACCGCCGCCGACCCCTTCTATGACCTTGGGAACTGGCAGTTACACCTGGCAGGCTGAAAGAAGAAAAAGCCCCCGCTCCTCTCGGAGCGGGGGCTTTCTTATCCTACTGCGGGAAAAACCGGGGAGGGAAGTCCCTCCCCGGAAAAAGCCGTGGTAATGAGATCAGATGACGCCTTCCTCGCGGAGCTTGGCCACCTGCTCGGGGGTGTAGCCCAGAGTGCCCAGGATGGCCTCGTTGTCGCCGCCCAGGGCGGGAGCGCAGTGCTGGATGTTGTCATCCTCGCCGTGGATTTTGATGGGGTTGCCGGGCATCTTGATCTCCTTGCCCATCTCGGGCTGATAGACCTTCCAGATCATGTTGCGGGCAGCGATCTGGGGATGCTCGGCGGCCTCAGCCACGTTCAGGATGCGGCCGAAGGGGATCTTCAGGCCAACGATGATCTCCTCGATCTCGTCGATGGTCTTGGTGGTGGTCCAGGCCTCGATGTCGTTCTTCAGACCCTTGCCGTAGTTCTTGCAGCGGTCATCGTTGGTGACATAGAGGGGGTTGGTGATGAGGTCTTCCCGGCCCATGACCTGGCAGAGAGCGGCAAACATCTTGTCGGTGCCGCAGCCCATGACGAAGTCACCGTCCTTGGCGCGGAAAGCGTCGAAGGGAGTGATGGCGGGGTCGGCGTTGCCGTTGCGGGTGGGGATCTTGTCCAGGACGGTGTAGTCCATGACAGCGTTCTCCAGCACGCCGAAGAGGGTGTCCATCATGGCGACGTCCACGCGGCGGCCAACGCCGGTCTTCTCGCGCTCATAGAGAGCCATCAGGATGCCCATGCAGAGGTGAGCGCCGCTGAAGTTATCGCCGATGGAGGGGCCGATCTTGGTGGCGGGGCCATCGGGGAAGCCGGTGATGGTCATCATGCCGGACATGGCCTGGGCCACGATGTCATAGGCGGGGCGGGGAGCCAGGGGGCCCTCCAGGCCGAAGCCGCTGATGGAGCCGTAGATGATGCGGGGGTTGATCTCCTGCATCTTCTCATAGGGGAAGCCCAGCTTGGTGAGCACGCCCACCTTGTAGTTCTCGCAGACGACGTCGGCGGTCTTCAGGAGCTCCGTGAAGATCTTCTTGCCTTCCTCGCTCTTGAGGTTCAGGGTCATGCCCTTCTTATTGCGGTTGACATAGGAATAGTAGCCGCTGCAGCCGTTGTAGATGGGGCCCCAGGTACGGGTCTGGTCGCCCAGGTTGGGTACTTCGATCTTGATGACTTCAGCGCCGTGGTCGGCCAGGTTCATGGTGCAGAACGGGCCGCTGTAAGCCTGGGTCAGGTCCAGGACACGAATGCCTTCGAGAGGTCTCTTCATAGTTTTGTTCACCTTTCTGTGTCTCTTTTCGATCTCTTATGGGATGACGCCATAGCGGTACCCTCACTCGCGGCCCGTTCCGGTCCCATGGCAGGACCGGCAGGCCCGGCATGACGGGGAGGGAGAGAAGTCGTGTTTTTCGGCAGCCCCCTTCCGGGAGGGGCCGCGTCGGTACAGGGAGAAGTCTTTCAGAAAAAAGCTGCTCGATCATCCCAAGACAATCGAGCAGCTTTCCTGTTCATCTATTGCTTACGGGAAGCAAGGATGATGCGATCAAATGATCAATGATTCTGGAACTTGGGATCAGCGAACTCAACGCGCTGATACTGCTTCTTGACGACCAGGGTGCCGGTGCCATAAGCGCAGAGGATGGGCTCGGGCAGAACGTTAGCGGCAGAATCAGCCAGGCCGTCCTTCTCGCCGCGAGCCAGCTCGATGACCTTGTGAGCCTCGAAGTGGCAGGTCAGAGAGGTGTTGCCCACCTTCTCGATCCAACCAGAATACTCCATGAAGTCGCCGGAGTAAACGGGATGGGTGTAACGAACCTCGGAATAGCCCAGGAACAGGGACTCATCGCCGAACAGACGGATAGCCAGCTCAGTGCCGACATCGCCCCAAGCGGTCACGATGTGAGCGCCCTCGACCAGCTCACCAGCATAATGAGCATCGCCAGCAGACATACGAGTTCTCAGAACGACTTTCTCGCCAACCATAGTAAGTATCCTCCTAAAAATTTTTCAGGTGAATTTGGGGTTCCCGGGGATTTCCGTTCCCCCCCTTCATCCTGTGCTTAGATTATTCCATACAGTCGATGGATTGTCAACGGGGTACGGCAAAAATTTTTGTAATTTTTCCGGGAATTTCCCCAAAAACTCTCCCCTTAACTGTACAGTTTTTCAGCACAAATCCAGGATGCAGATTTTGTGCTGTTTGCCGCCTCCCCGTCACTCTCTGTCGATATCGTTTGATAATTCACAAATATTCTCGATAATTGTTTGGGAGAGTTTTTGTTTAAAAAATGACGTACTCCCCGGATTTTCTCCCCGTCGAAACGGGCTCTTCCGCCCTGTTTCCGGAGCCGTTCCGCCCCCCGGAGCGCCCCTTCCCTCCGCTTTCCGCCGCCGCTCCCCAAAGGATCGGGAAGGGGCCCATAGTTTTAGGGGAGGGTCGCCCTCCGGCGGCCCTCCCCTGGCGGTATCGTTTCCCGTTTTCAGCCCTCCGTATAGCCGGAAAGCCCCCGGACGGAGACCTCTCCGGAGCGCAAGATCTCCTCTCTTCCGTCCGCCAGACGGACCATGAGGCCGAAGTCCCGGTCCACGTCCAGCGCCGTCGCCTGCTCCTCCCGGTCCGGCCGCAGGATGCGGACCTCCCGGCCCAGATTCACGCAGGCTGCCCGGTAAGCGCCCCGCCAGGCGTCCAGATCGTCCGCCAGCAGGTCCCGGTACATGCGGTCCAGCGCGCGCAGGATGGCCCCTGCCAGGGCCTCCCGGGAGACCTCCCGCCCCGTCAGCATGACCAGGGACCCTGCTGTCTCCCGCAGCTCCGGCGGGAAATCCTCCCGCCGCTGGGAGACGTTCAGCCCGATGCCGATGACCAGGGCCAGCCCCTCCCCGCCGGACTCCAGCTCCGTCAGGATGCCGCAGAGCTTCCGCCCGCCCAGGACCAGGTCATTGGGCCATTTGATGCCCGCCTCCGCCCCGCAGACTTTCCGGATGGCCTCCGCGCAGGCGGCGGCGGTGAGGGCTGTCACCGGGGGCAGGCGCTCCGGGGGGCAGGTGGGCCGCAGCAGGACGGACATCCACAGCCCCAGCCCCGCCGGGGACTGAAAGCTCCTCCCCAGGCGGCCTTTCCCGGCCGTCTGACGCTCCGCCAGGACGGCCAGGCCCTCCGGCGCGCCCCCACGGGCCGCCTCCTTCAGATAGTCGTTGGTGGACCCCACCTCCGGCAGGACCCGGACCTCCCGGCCCACCAGCGGGTCACCCGCCAGCGCCTGCCGGATGCTTTCTTCATTCAGGGATGTCATTTTCGCCCTCCTCCGGTGCCTCCGGCGCCTGGACCGGCTCCTCTTGCGTCACCGCCGGGTCTTCCGCAGGCTCCTCCGGCGTCAATTCCGGCTCCGCCGGGGCCTCTCCGGGCAGTCTCGCCTGGACCACCCAGCGGGTCTCATGGCCCCGGCCGGTGCAGGTGGAGAGGGTGATGATCCGGTCCCAGACCTGGGGCGTGACGCTGGTGTCGATCACCGACTGCCCCACGCAGTAGTCCAGAAACGCCTGCTTCGCGCTGTCGCTGCCAAAGCCCAGACGATAGGTCTCGCCATCCGTGGCCACCTCGTAGGCGGCAAAGATCTCATAGCGGGCGGACCCGGCATCGGTGGTGAGATAGACATAGGGATGCTTCCGGAAGTAGTCCAGGCTCTTGTACTTTTTCAGGGTGCCGAACATGGAGCCGTTATTCATGTTGTGGCCGTAGATCACGGTGTTGAAGTCCGTCAGGTCCCCGGAATTGCTGGCCTCCACGAAGATGGCCCCCACGGCGCTGGACCCCTTCCGCCAGGTCCGGCGGAGGTAGTAGTCGTTGTCCGTCCCCTGCAGGAAGGGGTAGGACACCCGGGTGTTGGGGATCAGGATCCAGCCCAGGATGTCGGAGTTCACCTCCCGCAGGGCGGCGAAGTCCATGGCGGCCAGGGCGTCGGCGTAGGGGTCCACGTAGGGCACGGCGGGGTCCTGGGCAGCGGCGCTGCCGCTGCCGGTGTCCTCCGGCCAGGAGATGGCGGAAAAGTCCGGCAGTCCCGCCAGGCTCTCCGCGCTGCCGTAGGTCTCATCACCCTGCTGATAGTCCCCCAGCTGGCGCAGCATCATGCCGCCGCTCACCAGGAACACGGCGATCAGCACCGCCAGCAGGACCCTTCGGGTCGTCTTTTTCATGTGCCCTCCTCCCCCGCCGCAGCGGTCGTTGGAATAGAGATATTATAGGATAAAACCGGGGATAAAGCAAGGGCCCGCGCGATGCGCGGGCCCTTGGGTCAGGTATTTGCTTCGATCTCTCAGATCTCTTCCTTGCGCTTCTTGCCGCTGAGGAAGAGCCAGATCAGGCCCATGCCGGAGACCATGGCAGCGGCGATCCAGAGGCCCATGCTGTCGCCGGTCTTGGGCGGCTGAGCGGGGGTCACGGGAACGTCGTCGTCACCGATATCCGTGCCGGGGTCGGTGGGAGTGTTGCCGTCGTCAATGCTGCTGTCCTTGGTGTAGTAGACATTGATGACCTTGTTGCCGTTGAGGGTGCCGGTCAGGGCGTCGCCGGTGGTCTCCACATAGGTGTAGCCGGTGATGGCGATCTTGTCCTGGGCGGTCACGTCATAGGCGGTGTACTCCCGCTGAGTGGTAGTGTAAGCCGTGTGGATGACCTCACCGCTGTCCTTGTCATAGTAGTTGACCGTGACAGTGTAGTAGGTATAGCTGGGACCCACGGGGGGATTGTAAGTCCGGTCATAGCGCAGGGTCACAGTGCCATTGTTGCCAGCCTCCAGGGTCCAGGGCAGGGTCTTGTCCATACTCGTAAAGCTGTAGGTAACACCGTTGTAGACGGGCTCCTGCTGGATGCTCGTCACAACATCGCCTTCCTTGGCACTCACGGTAACAGGCTCGGTCTCGTGAACCAGAGTCCCATTCTCGTAATAGGCATGGACGACCTGATAGGAAGCATCCTCAGGAATCTTCTCCTCGTACTCATAACGCAGAGTCACGACACCGTTGTCACCAGCCTCCAGAGTCCAGGGCAGGGTCTTATCCATGCTCTTGAAAGTGTAGGTAACGCCGTCGTAGACGGGCTCCTGCTGGATGCTCGTCACAACATCGCCTTCCTTGGCACTCACGGTAACAGGCTCGGTCGCATGAACCAGAGTCTCGCCATTGTAATAGGCGTGGACAACCTGATAGGAAGCATCCTCAGGGATCTTCTCCTCGTACTCATAACGCAGAGTCACGACACCGTTGTCACCAGCCTCCAGAGTCCAGGGCAGAACCTTATCCATGCTCTTGAAGGTGTAGGTAACGCCGTCGTAGACGGGCTCCTGCTGGATGCTTGTCACAACATCGCCTTCCTTGGCGCTCACGGTAACAGGCTCGGTCGCATGAACCAGAGTCTCGCCATTGTAATAGGCATGGACGACCTGATAGGAAGCATCCTCAGGGATCTTCTCCTCGTACTCATAACGCAGAGTCACGACACCGTTGTTGCCAGCCTCCAGAGTCCAAGGCAGAACCTTATCCATGCTCTTGAAGGTGTAGGTAACGCCGTCGTAGACGGGCTCCTGCTGGATGCTCGTCACAACGTCGCCTTCCTTGGCATTCACGGTGACAGGCTCGGTCGCATGAACCAGAGTCTCGCCATTGTAATAAGCGTGAACAACCTGATAGGAAGCATCCGCAGGCGGGATCTTGGTGTTCTCGATCATGAGGTTTTCGATCGCATCCCCGGTGGTCGGATCGGTCGGATCGTTCGGATTGGCCGCCTCGGTCACAGTGACCTCACCGTAGGAAACGGTCACGGTCCAGGTCTTGTCGGTCTGCACATAGCCCTCGGGGGCCTTGGTCTCGCTGAGGGTATAGGTATAGCCGGAGGGAATGTTGGAGATGGCGACAGCACCCTTATCATTAGAAGTGCCTTCCAGGGGCCTGGTGTGTCCGAAGGTACTGCCTTCTGCAACGGCCAGCTGGAATTCCGCGCCAGACAGAGGAGCAAACTCGTTGCCAACACGCTCGACCTTGGTGAAGTCCAGCCCGCCCAGGTAGCCCTTGGCAGCAACATAGGGGAAAGCAACGTTCTTGGGCTCGCCATCATTCACCTTGAAGGAAAGGGTCGCAGCACCCAGGGAATAGGGCGTTTCCTCTTCAAAGCCCTTGGTCTCGGTGCCCATCCAGACCTGATAGCTCATCGTATAGGTCTTCTCAGTGTCCGTGGTGCCAACCGCAGGATCAGCCTTGCTGAGGTCCCAATTGACCTCGTTGTTCTCCTCCGTTGCACCGTTCTGATTGGTGAACTGCACGAAGGTGTAGAGGCCAGACAGAGCATCGCTCACATCCTGGTTATGGACGCTGGTAGCAACGGTGGTACCGACTGTCTCATGCTGAATGGTGTTGATGATGGCCTTGAACGCGGTATTCAGAGCATCGGTGCTGTTGGCTTTGAACACGCCTTCCATCTGGCAGTCATTTTTCATCCAGGTATCAATCGCAACGGCATCGCCCTTGCTGTTGGGGACGGTCTCCATGGTGCCGTCTTCCTTGGTGAGGCCATAGACCACGCCAAAGACATGGACGCCAGCGGTCTTCAGCTGGGTGCTGATGGTCTCCACCGGGCCGTTCACTTCTTTGGAAGTGTCTCTACCATCATTAATATAGTGATTCCAGCCAGACCCGGGAATCGGCCCCGCCGTACCAGTACGAGTACCATTCTCGCCAATGGCATAGGTGGGCTCGCCATCGGTGAGGAGCACCACGAACTTATTCTCAGTCTTCCTGCCAGCCAGCAGGTTGGACGCCAGCTGGAGACCCGCCTCGGTATTGGTGCCGCCGCCAGCCTTGAAGGTATCAATCTTTTCCTTTGCCTCTTCGCGGTCCTTCTGGTTGGTGACATCCACCATCGTCACTCTCGTATAGGCATCCTTCGCATACTCCACCACCGCAACATAGCGGGGCTTGGTGGAGGTGCTGCCGCTGGCGTTCTTGGCATAGTCGTCCAGGAAATCCTTGGCGGCCTTCTTGGCGGCAGTCAGGCGGCTCTGGAAGGGATGCGCGCCAACAGGGATCCGCTTCTCCGTGTGGGTAGAGACCCAGCCCCAGAACCAATCCCATTCATATGCTTCCTTGCCGCAATTATCGCAGACGTCATTGCCGTCTGCATCCGCCCAATAGCTTCCCGGCTTGGAGTCGCACTCATATACCCACTGATAGCCGGTCGCGCCATGATCCTGACCTTCCTCTCTACCCTCTTCGCCGCAAACGGTGCAGTAGCCCATGGAGCCGGAGGTATCAATGACCAGGACTGCGGCGGCCTCCGCGTCGGCGGAGACGGTATTGTCCTTGGTGGTGACTTCCAGATCCACGTTGAAAAGGTTCTCCGTGCTAGTCTCAGTAAGGGTACGAGAAAGCTTGACCGCCCAATCGTTCTCAGAACCCTCCGTACCGTCTGCCTTATAGTAGACGGTGTCGCCAGGGTTCGTGACTTGCTTAGACTGGTCAGTCTCCACGGCAAATGCCGTGATCTGCACCAAGCTCAGGCTCATTACCAGGGCCATGAGCAGGCTCAGTGCCCGCTTGCCGACGGGCTTGCGCCCGGCGGCTCTCTTGCCGGAATAGTGATTTGCCATGATTCTTTTCCTCCTTAGTTTTTTCAACCAAATGAATAAGAAGATAAAGAATACGTGGCGGCCGGGCTGACGTGGCGGGTCGCCCCGCTTTAGTCCCCGTAGCTTTGCGTCCCGGAGTTTTCCCCGGTTTGCCGTTTCAGTATTCGCTGTGAGCGGCCTCCGCCGCTTGGGTCACGTGATGGTTTCCCCGGTCTCGGCCGGGACGGGGACGCCGCAGGTCTCCTCCAGCGCCCGGTCCATGAGGAGCAGCAGCTCCAGAATGCTCCGGAATTGCTCCTCCCGGCTGTCCCAGGCCAGGGAGCCCTGCCAGCTGGCGTTCCTGCGGAACAGGATCCGCAGGGAGAAGGTCTCCACGGCCCCCTCCCGCATCCCATGGCTGGGCGTTGCGGTGGTGAGGGTGTCTGGCATGCCGCGGTTCGCGGTGAAGGACTGAGGAAAATTCAGCTGATCCAGCAGTGCCTCCATCCGGAGGAGAAACTGCATCACCCCGTGAAAGGGGACCGCTTCCTCCAGGTATGGGTTGCAGATCCAGCCTGTGGGGACCTGCTTTTCATAGCTGTCCACGCAGATCCGGGTCACGTGATAGACCTGCTCTGCCGATGTGAGCTCCATTTTCCGCCTCCTCCGTTTCCGCCCCTGTTGCGCCGCCCCTGGACGGCGTTCCAGATGCTTGTGGTCATTATACCATATGCAGGGTACAAATGTGGATACAAAACCTTCCCGCTTGGCAAAAAATCTTTACCAAACTTTCCCCCTTTCCTTTGTCATTTCCGACAAAGCTCCGATGCCATCGCCTCCTTTCATGCCGCGGCGATCCGCCGCCGCAGCGCCGCCGGGTCTCCGGCGTACTGGGCAGCCGTCTCCGCTGTGATGCCGCCGTCCCGGTAGAGACGGTGCAGATATTGATCCATGCCGATCATTCCCTCCGCCGAGGAGGTCTGGATGACATGGTCGATCTGATAATTCTTACACTCCCGGATCATGTTCCGGACCGCCTGGTTCACCCGCAGGATCTCAAAGGCCGGGACCATCCCGCCCCCTGTCCCAGGCAGCAGCTGCTGGCAGACCACGCACTTCAAGACCGCCGCCAGCTGCTCCCGCACCTGGCTCTGCTGAGCAGGCGGAAAGGCGTCGATGACCCGGTCGATGGCGCTGACGGCCCCCTGGGTGTGGAGGGTCGTGATGACGAGATGCCCCGTCTCCGCCGCCGTCAGGGCGGTCTTCACGGTCTCGTAATCCCGCATCTCACCGAGAAGGATGACGTCCGGCGCCTGGCGCAGGCAGGCCCGCAGGGCCGAGAGGCAGTCCGCCGTGTCGATGGCGATCTCCCGCTGGCTGATGAGGCTCCTGTCATCCCGGTGGAGGTACTCGATGGGGTCCTCCAGCGTCACGATGTGGGCTGAACGCGTGTGGTTGATCCGGTCGATGAGGCAGGCCTGGGTGGTTGATTTGCCGCTGCCGGCGGTGCCGGTCACCAGCACCATCCCGCCCCGGAGCTCCGCCAGGTCCATGACGCTCTCCGGGATGCCCAGCTTCCGCCAGTCCGGCACCCGGAAGGCCACCACCCGCACCACGGCGGCCAGGGACCCCCGCTGGCGGTAGGCATTCACCCGGAACCGGGCCAGGTCCGCC
This sequence comes from Clostridiales bacterium, assembly GCA_004553545.1. GTDB lineage: Bacteria > Bacillota > Clostridia > Oscillospirales > Oscillospiraceae > Oscillibacter. Next base: position 19,526 of record SFLD01000013.1, read on the forward strand.
CGGGCGAAGGCGAAGTCATCGTCTCCCGTTTCCCGGTAGCGGTCCATGGACCGGCCCGCCAGGGCATAAAGCTCCGTGATGAGAGCCTCCGTGTCGGCGGGGGCGGCCTTCTCCGCCTCCATGGGCTGGATGCAGCCCCCCAGCTTGTAGCTGACGGGTCCCCCCGCCACCAGAAAGAGGTCGGAGGCTCCGTCGTCCACCGCCCGGCGAAGATATTCCAGCAAGCGCATCTTAAGGACCTCCTTCCCCGTCCCAGAGGGTCAGGCGCTCGTCCGCCTGCCAGTCTCCCGTGGGCACTTCCCGCCAGGAGAGGACGGTATATGTCTCCCCCGCCCGCCGGACGCTGACCTGCAGCTCCCGGTCCGGGGCGATGGGGACGGTATAGTCGTAAACATCGTTTTCCTGCCGGACGCCCTCCGGCACTTCTCCGGCCCGGAGCCGGGCCAGGATGGCTTCCGCCTCCGCGTCCGCCTCCCGCCGGGCCAGCAGGGTCTCGGCGGAGGCCCGGCTCAGCCGGTCCTCGGCGCCGGCAGAGCTGAGGCAGAGGGCAGCGAAGGCCACGAGGCACAGCACGGCGAAGCTCACCAGCAGCATCCCCGCCCCCACCGGGGCGGCGCTCTCCCGCCGCTTCATGGCGCTTCCCTCTGCCAGGCCAGGGGGAATTCCCCCACGAGGCCGTCCTTCCGGGACTCCGCCCGGACCTGGGCCCGGCCCAGCAGGCCCTCCTCCGGCAGCAGGGTGATCTCTACCCAGCCGCTGGCATTCTCCTCCGTGTCATCCCCCGCCGCGTCCAGTTCCAGACGCCAGACGGCGCCGTCCGACTGTCCGCCGAAGCGCTCCGCCGCCGCTTGGAGGTCTCCCTCCGCCCATTGGCAGACGGAAGCCATGCTCTCCGCCTGGCGCAGCAGGGCGTCCCGCAGGGCGCAGCGCCGGGAGATCCCGTCCGCCAGGGCGAAGGCCCGCAGGCAGATGGCCGCCGCCAGGGCGAAGACCAGGGTCATGGCCAGCTCCTCCATCAGCAGCAGCGTCCGCCGTCTCATGCCGGCGCCTCCCTGTCACGGAGCAGAAAGCGCAGCTCCGTCTCCCGGCCGTCCTCCGTCAGGGACGCCGTCAGCAGCGTCCCGTCCCGGCTCAGGCGCAGGGCCTCCGCCGGCAGCAGGACCTCCCCGTCCTCCGGGCGGCAGTCGCTGCCTGCCGGGGTAAAGAGCTCCCGGAGCTGGCCGTCCCAGCAGTAGACACGGGTCAGGTACTCCTCCCCCTCCAGGGTCTCCCGGAGGAAAAGGGTGTCTCCCTCCCGGCTCTCGGTCCCGTCAAACGCCCCCAGCCACACACCGCCGGCGCTGTCCGCCTGCCGCAGCCGGGTCTCCAGGAACTCCATGGCCGTCCGCCGCTGGAAGCTCTCCTGCCCCCGCTCCGCCAGCCCCCGATAGATGCGGACGCCCCCCAGCAGCACCGCCAGCAGGCACATGGCCAGCAGCGTGAAGCTCAGAAGCACGCCCAGCACATCGGCGTTCCGTCTTCTCATCCCAAGTCGCCTCTTTCCAGCACCGTGATCTCCGGCATCAGATTCTCCGCGAAGATCTGATAGTCCACGGCGTATCTCGTCTCGTCCAGCAGTACCCCGCTGCGCCGCAGCAGGTCTTCCAGGGTGGGGGGATAGACCCCATCCCGGGCATAGCAGCTGACGGCGCCCCGGCGGAGGGCCTCCTCCAGCCGGGCGAGGCGCTGGGCACCCCCGGCGCGCTCGGCGTTGCCGATACCCGCCAGGGCCCCGATGCCCAGCGCCGCCGCCAGAAGCAGCGGTAAAAGTCCCCCTGCGGGACCTCTTCCCTTTCTCATAGGCGATCCCTCAGCCCAGGGCGGACATCACCCGCAGCAGCGGCAGCATCACCGCCAGCAGGATGATCCCCACCAGGACCGAAGCCGCCAGCACCAGAGCCGGCTCCACCCGCTCCGCTTTCTCCCGGAGGGCATTCTCCCCCTCCTCCGTCAGGCGGCGGGCGATCTCCCGGATCACCGTGTCGCCGCTGCCGCTGCGGATGCCAAGCGCCAGCAGGGTGCAGGCCGCGGGAGGCAGCGCCTCCCCCTGCCGCAGAGCCTCGGCAAAGCCCAGGCCCTCCTCCAGCAGCTTCTCCGCCCGGTGACAGCGTTCCCCCGCCGCGGGGGCGCACTGGGGCGCCGCCAGGGCCAGGGCCTCCTGACCGGAGAGCCCGGACCGCATTCCCAGGGACAGGCTCTGGGCGATGCGGGCGTCCTGCAGCTTCCGGCTGACGCCCCGGTCTCCCCAGCGCCCGCCGCGCCAGCGGCGCAGCACCGTCTCCCGGAAGCGCTGGCTTCCGGCGAAGGCCAGTCCCAGCGCCGCCAGGACCGCCAGGATGGGAGCGAGCCACGGCAGCGCCGCCGACAGCCACTCACCCAAGCGCAGAAGCCCCCCGGCAAGCCCCGTCATGCCTCCGCCCAGGGAGGCGTAGACCTCCTCAAAGACCGGCAGCACCCGGATCAGCAGCACCCCGATCACCAGCAGCATCAGAAGGAAAAGGATGCTGGGATAGAGCAGCGCCGAGCGCAGCTGCCGCGCCAGCCGCAGCCGGGACTCCCCGCTCTCCGCCATGGCGGAGAGGGTCTCCTCCAGCCGTCCGGTGCGTTCCCCGCAGCGGACCTGGGCGCAGACCTCCGGAGGAAAGATTCCGCTCCGCTCCATGCACTCCGAGAGGGGCAATCCCTCCCCGGCGTCCCGGCAGAGGGCCGCCAGCAGTTCCCGGTCCGGGCCCTCCGCGTCCTCCGCCAGCATGGCAAGGCCGCCCGTGATGTCCAGCCCTGCGTGGAGCAGCAGTGCCAGCTCCCCGCAGAGCGCCGTCAGCGCCTCGTCCCTCAGATACTTCATGGTCTCCTTGCCGCCGGTGGGGCGGCGCTCCTTCCTTTTAGTAAAGGTATTTCACCGAGTAGTTCTTCCCGTCGCCGATGTACTTCATGATGGCCGCCGACTGCCCGCCGGTGGAGGCGAAGGTGGGGTCCATCCGCTGCCAGCTCTGGCCGTCGAAGTAGATGGTGCTCTCCAGCCAGCCGGTCTCCTCCGTCCAGACGCTGATCCAGGCGTGGTAGGCACTGCCGGCGTAGCCCACCACCAGCTTGCAGGGGATGCCCTGGGACCGGAGCATCCCGGTCATGAGGGCGGCGTAGTCAAAGCAGATGCCCTTTTTCTTCTCCAGCACCGTGTCCAGCACCGGCAGATACCCGCTCTTCACGTTCTGGGCCTTGATGTAGTCATAGCTCAGGTTCTTCACCACGAACTGATAGATGGCATCCACCTGCTGCAGCGCGGTCTTCTTCCCCTTCACCAGCTCCGCCGCCTTGGCCACGGTCTTCTCCGCGCCGCTGTAGTCCACGTACTGGTTGGGCCGGAGATAGGGGGCGAACTCGTCCGCCAGCGTCACCTGGAGCCCGGCGGAGAGCTGCTGGGAGTACTTGGTGCCGCTGATGTTGCGGTACACCACCACCTGGTACCAGCCGTTCCCATCCGAGAGGGGAAAGGTGGTCCAATCCTCGCTCCCCGGCGTCAGGTTATAGGTATAGGTGGTGGAGGGCCCCTTCACCTGGACCTTGATGCGCTTCTCGCTCTGGGCGGGATAGCGGACCATGACGTAGCCGTCCTCCGGGTGGGAGTAGTCGATCTCCGCCTGGTCGTTCTTCCGGACCTGGGTACCGGAGGCTTCCGGCAGCAGCAGGAGGTCCACCGCCGGGGCCTCCACCGCGCTCTCCGTCCCTGTCGCCGCCGGGACGGCCTTCGTCTCCGCCGCCGCGGCCGCCAGGGGCGCAGCCTCCTCCGTCACCTGCACTGCCGCCGGGGCGGCGCAGGCCGTCAGACTCAGCGCCGCCGCCAGAGCCGCTGTCATCCATCTCACTCTTCTGTTTGTCATAAGGTATCCTTCTTTCTCCTTGCTGTACCGTGTCAACGGGCGGGAAAACGCCCCTCTTCTACTGTTTCTGGCGGCAGTATAACACGCTTCGCCGGAAATTGGAAGTACTTTTTTAAAATTTTCTTCATTTTTTAGAAATTTCTGTACCCTTTTTCGTTTTCCCCCTTGTTTTTTCCGGCAGAGCATGGTACTCTTTAGCATGTCTTTCTATCGAGTTCTGCCGCCGGCCGGAGAATCTGTACCCCCGCCGGCTGTGCTTTCAGGAGGGGATCATCTTGTCCGCCGTCCAAATCGAAGTCCAAATGCTGGGCCCCATGACCCTCCGCTGTGAGGGGCAGGAGGTCCGGGATACCGATAACCGCGCCCGGAAGATCTGGCTGCTGCTGGCCTACATGGCCGCCCGCCGGGGCCAGGCCATCCCCCAGGAGGAGCTGGTGGCCCTGCTCTGGGAACGGGAGGAGCGCAGTTCCAACCCCGCCAACGCCCTGAAGACCATGTTCCACCGCCTGCGCAGCATGCTGTGTCAGCTGGACGCCCTCCGGGACCGGAACCTCATCATCCGGAAGAACGGGACCTACAGCTGGAATCCCGACCTCTGCTTCACCCTGGATACCGAGACCTTCGAGTCCCTCTGCCGGGACGCTCTCGCCTGTCAGGAGCCCGGGCAGCAGCTGGAGCTCCTGCGCAGGGCTCTGGCCCTCTACCGGGGAGACTTCCTGCCCAAGCTCAGCAGCGAGTCCTGGGTCAACGCGGTGAATACCTACTACCACGGCCTTTACCTGCAGTCCGTCTCCCGCCTGGTGGCCCTGCTGGAGGCCCGGGGGCTCTGGCAGGAGATCGAGGGCATCTGCCGCACCGCCGTGGCCCTGGACCCCTATAACGAGGTCCTCTACCAGCACCTGCTCCGCTCCCTCCTCCAGCAGGAGAAGCAGCAGGACGCGGCGGACACCTATCAGCGCATGAGCGAGCTCCTCTTCGATACCTTCGGCGTCATGCCGTCGGAGGAGAGCAAGTCCCTCTACCGGGAGGCTCTCTCCCACAGCAACGAGATGGCCACCAGCATCGACCTCATCCGGGACCAGCTCCGGGAGCCCATCGCCGCCACCTGCGCCATGGTCTGCCAGTACGATTTCTTCAAGATCATCTACCAGGCCGAGGCCCGCAGCGTCTCCCGGAACGGCTATGCTTCCCACCTCTGCCTCTTCTCCATCACGGGGGCGGACGACCAGCCCCTGGCCAAGCGGAGCCTGGAGGTCTGCATGGAGAACTTCCAGGACCTGGCCTGCGCCTCCCTGCGGAAGGGCGACGTCATGTCCCGCTGCAGCGTCTCCCAGTACATCGTCCTCCTCTCCCGGGCCAATTACGAGAACTCCCGCAAGGTCTGCGACCGGGTGGTCCGGGCTTTCCGGAAGAAGTACCCCCACTCCCCCGCCGTCCTCCACTGCGCAGTCCAGCCGCTGGAACCCATGGCATAAATACATTCGCCGTGGAAGCCTTTCAGGCTTCCACGGCGAGTTTTTCACTCCGCGCGTTTAAGCAAAAAAACAAACGTCCCGACGCTTTAGGCGCCGGGACGTTTTATGGTACATTGTCAGTTCTCGATCCTCGCTCAGACCTTCTTGCGCTCCAGAGAGCGGATCACGAAGAGGGTGCCCAGCAGCAGCGCCAGGGTGACGATCCAGGTGATGAGGAAGTTCTGAACGAAGCCTGCCACGATGAAGCCCACGAAGCACACGGCGGCCACGGTGGTGACATAGGGGATCTGGGTGGCCACATGATCCAGATGATTGCACTGGGCGCCGGCGGAGGACATGATGGTGGTGTCGGAGATGGGGGAGCAGTGGTCGCCCATGACGGCGCCGGCGCAGCAGGCGGAGATGCCGATGATCAGCAACTCGCTGGAGGCGGGGAAGATGGCGGTGACAATGGGGATCAGGATGCCGAAGGTGCCCCAGGAGGTGCCGGAGGCGAAGGCCAGGACGCAGGCCACCACGAAGATGACGGCGGGCAGCATGGCGTAGAGGAAGGCAGCCGCGCCCTCCATGACGTCGTGGACGTAGACGGCGGCGCCCAGGGAGGTGATGGTGGTCTTCAGGGAGACGGCCAGGGTCAGGATGATGATGGGGCTGATCATAGCCTGGAAGCCCTTGGGCACGCAGGCCATGGCGTCCTTGAAGCTGACCACCCGGCGGGCCACGAGGTAGATGACGGTGATGACCAGGGCAATGAGGCTGCCCCAGGGCAGGCCGATGAAGGCGTCGGTATTGCCGAAGGCGGCGATGAAGTCACCGGCGCAGTCGGTGCCGCCCCAGGCGTCGGTGCCGAAGAAGCCGCCCACGTAGAGCATACCGGCGGTGCAGGTGACGATGAGCACCAGCACGGGCAGAAGGAGGTCGATGACCCGGCCCCGGGAGCTGCCTTCCTCGGTGACCGCGCCCTCCAGCATGGAGAGGTCGCCCTGGGCGGCCTTGATCTCAAACTTCCGCATGGGGCCGTACTCGAACTTCATGCAGGTGAGGGCGATGATGAAGGCGAAGGTCATCAGGGAGTAGAGGTTATAGGGGATGGCCCGGATGAAGAGCTGGATGCCGGTGATGCCGATGTCCAGGTCCTCCGCGGTGGAGGAGACGGCGGCGGCCCAGGAGGAGATGGGGGCGATCATGCAGATGGGGGCGGCGGTGGCGTCGATGAGGTAGGCAAGCTTCGGCCGGGAGATCTGATGCCGGTCGGTGACGGAGCGCATGACGGAGCCCACGGTGAGGCAGTTGAAGTAATCGTCGATGAAGATCAGCACGCCGAGAGCGAAGGTCGCCAGCTGCGCGCCCACCCGGGTATGGATGTTCTTCTCCGCCCAGCGGCCGAAGGCGGCGGAGCCGCCGGCGGCGTTGACCAGGGCCACGATGATGCCCAGGAACACCAGGAAGAGGAAGATGCCGGCGTTGTCCGCGATGGCGGCCACGAGGCCGTCGTTGACGATCATGTCCAGCGTGGCCACGGGGGCGAACTCGCAGGAGAAAAGGGCGCCCACCAGCACGCCGATGAAGAGGGAGCTGTAGGCTTCCTTGGTGATGAGGGCCAGGGTGATGGCGATGATGGGGGGGACCAGGGCCCAGAAGGTGCCGTACATGCTGTTGGCGGCTTCGGCGCCCTCCTCCGCCGCAAAGGCGGGGACGCACAGCAGCAGGGCGGCCAGGGCCACCAGCGCCGCGACGCGGAGCAGACGATGGGTTCTCAGGGTTCTCATAGGGGATTCTCCTTTCCGCAACTGAAAAAATGGAGTCATGACCTTCCGCCATGACTCCATTGGAGAATCGTCTGAAACTACAGGGACCCCTATCAGGTATCATGACAGCGCTCCGCCCGAATACTCGGGCGACAGTCCGGCGGATCTTATCCGACGGCCCGGGCACCTCCCCCGCCAGGCAGCAGCGGGAAGCCCCTCGGCGGCCAAGCCTTTCGCCATCCCCGTTGCCTGTTTGCGGGATGGGTACTCTTATTGGCCGCGCCTCTATCATGCAGGATTCAGTTGTTATCCAGAATTATAAGGGTTCCTTCTGATTTGTCAATGCCTTTTTCACAAAATGTTCATTTTTTGTAGGAAAAGGGAAATCCTCCCGGTCCGCTCCCGGGGCATTTCAGCGCTTTGCACAGGCAAAGTGCCTCAGAGCTCCCCTACCTGGGACTCTCCCAGCACCCGGATGCCGTGGGCCTTCAGGACCTCCGTCGTGACGCCGTCCCCGGGGGCCAGCCCTCCGGCAAAGCTACCGTCGTGGATGAGCCCGCTGCCGCAGGAGGGGCTTTTCTCCTTCAGAATGGCGGTCCCACAGTCGAAGAGCTCCGCCAGGCGCAGGGCCTCCTCCGCTCCCCGGCGGTATTCCGCCGTCACGTCCCGGCCGCTCTTCATGACCACCCGCTCTCCCTGCCGCTCGGAGGGTTCCCGGGGCGTGGGAAGGCCCCCCAGCTGCTCCGGGCAGACGGGGATGAGCTGGTATTCCTTCGCCAGGGCCTGGACGGCCGCATTCCCCTTGCTCTTTCCGTCGTAGCGGCAGGCGCAGCCCAAAAGGCAGGCCGAGACCAGGATGGCGGGCCGCCCGCCTGCGGGCAGGGGTGCTTCCCCCCGCCGCTCCGCCGCCGTCAGGGTCCGGCCGTTCAGGGCCGCCTCCACCAGGGTATCCCCCTCATAGCAGAGCTTCAGGGAGAAAAAGGGCGCATCCTCCTCCAGCAGCCGCAGGAAAAGGAGGTCCCCCTCCCAAAGGGGCAGGGAGCGGAGCTTCGCCTTCTCGATCCACTCCAGGTCCCCCTCGTCGCAGACGGTCTGCTCTCCGGTCCAGCCGGTGGCGGTGAAAAGGTGCATATACTCCGTCTCCCAGGTGTCGGAGACGAAGGTCACAACGCCCCGATAACGGTACTCCGTCAGGGTCAGCCCCGTCTCCTCCCGGCACTCCCGAAGGAGGCAGTCCTCCGGGCTCTCGTCGGCCTCAAACTTCCCGCCCACGCCGATCCACTTGTCGTGGTTCAGGTCGTTCTCCTTCTTCACCCGGTGGAGCATCAGGTACCGGTCCCCCTCCTCCAGGTAGCAGAGGGTGGTGTTCCGCGCGATGACGCTCATGTCTCTCCTCCCGTAGTCCCGTTCCCGTCCGCGGACAGGAAGGTGGTCTCGTCCCGGACGCAGAGCACCACATCCGGCCGGTATTCCTCCAGATAGTCATCCAGGGTCTTCTCCGTCTCATAGCGGAAATCCACACAGCAGGTCACGTTGAAGTCCCGCCAGAGGAGGCACTCCAGGGGGTTCGAGAAGGAATCCCCGTAGAGGAGCAGCGTCGGCAGCTCCTCCCGCCCGGTGTCGATGACGGTCTCCGCGATGTCCCCGCCCATGTAGACGGAGTAGGTCACGTCCACCCCCGCCGTCTCCGGCAGGGCGAAAAGGGTCGCTTCCACATCCTCCCCCATGTCCTTCCGGGTAAAGGGGATGTCCTCTTTCAGGTACGGCAGCTCCACGGCGTCGTCATTGGCCCAGAGGCCGTAGAGCTTCCGGTTGGAGGAGCCCAAAAAGGGGTTCGGCAGAGTCTCCCAGGCGTAGTCCTCGGCGTTCAGCGCTCCCAGGCCCAGCCCGGTGTCGGCGTTGATGCGCTCCACCGCCGCCTGGGCCGCCCGCAGCGCACCCCGGATGGTATAGTGGTGGTCCGTCGCGTAGTAGTATTCCTCCGGCAGCCCCTCCGCGGCGTACACGTCGTACATCCCGAGGAAAGGCACGCCCTCCTCCGCCATGGCGGCGGCGAAGCTCTCCCGGATGGCCGTGGTGTGCCAGAGGCGGCTCTCCAGGTAGTCCGGGTAGTGGTCCGCGAAGTAGCTGGACTGCAGCGGCAGGCCCAGGTAGCAGAAGTAGCCGCCGTAGGCGGTGATCTTCTCGTTTAAGGCCCGGTAATTCTCCGCCGCCTCCGCCGCCTGGGGCCCCAGGTAGTCCAGTCCCCAGCGGGAGAAGCCGTAGGCCGCCAGCAGCTTGTCGGTGGAGACCACCTGGTCGTTGACCTTGGGCCGTCCCAGCCCCAGGTCCAGGGCGGTGTTGGCCTTCAGGATGGGGTCCCGCCAGGCAACATGGTCGGAGAGGAAGGTCTCCGCGTCGGTGAAGAGCTCCCCGGTCCAGATGCGCTCCGCGCTGATCTCCGGGATGGGGGCCAGCCCCCGCTGCTCCCAGAAGGAGACCCCGGAGTGGGGCCCCAGCACCGTCCACACCGGCACGGCGAAAAGCCCCAGCAGCACCAGCCCCAGGAAGACCCGGTGGGCGATCCTATCTTTCTTCTTCATGCCCGCGCCTCCTCAGAACTGGAAATAGATGAAGGGGTTGAAGCCCGCCTCCACCAGTTTCATGGCGGAGAGGCCCCCAAAGAGCAGCGCCAGCCCCGGCGCCCCATAGCGGAGCAGCTCCGCACCAAGGCCCTCGTCCTTTGCCGAAAGCTTTTTCCGCAGCCAGGGGGCCGCCGGCAGGCAGGCGATGGGCGCCGCCAGCAGCTCCGGCCAGAACTGCCGCAGAAGATAGCTCACCTGGTTGGTCCAGAGGCCGCCCTCCCCCGCGCCCACCATGGCCCGGAGGAAGAGCCTGATCTGCTCCGTGCCGGACGCCCGGAAGAGGAGCCAGCCCAGCATCACAAGGAGCATGGTGCCCATGTGCCGCAGCACGGCCGGCATCCGCTCCCAGCCCCGGCCCCAGCCGTACCGCTCCCCCATCAATAGCAGGGCATAGTAGAGCCCCCAGAAGAGGAAGTTCCACGCCGCCCCGTGCCAGAAGCCCGTAAGGGCCCAGACGATGAGGAGGTTCCGGATCTGCCTGCCTCGTGAGACCCGGTTCCCGCCCAGTGGGATGTAGAGGTAGTCCCGGAACCAGGTGGAAAGGGAGATGTGCCAGCGCCGCCAGAACTCCGTGACGCTCCGGGAAACATAGGGATAGTTAAAGTTCTCCAGAAAGTGGAACCCGAAGACCCGCCCCAGGCCGATGGCCATGTCCGAATAGCCGGAGAAATCGAAATAGATCTGCAGGGTATACCCGATGACCCCCAGCCAGGCAAGGCCCATGGAGAGCCGCGGCGCCGTCTGGGAGAAGGCGGCGTCCGCGATGAGGCCCATCTGGTTCGCCAGCAGCACCTTCTTGGCAAGGCCGAAGAGGAAGCGCTGCAGCCCCTCCGCCATGTCGTCCGCGCCCTCCCTCCGGCAGCGGATCTCCTCCGCCACCGTGGAGTAGCGGACGATGGGTCCCGCCACCAGCTGGGGGAAGAGCACCACATAGAGGGCCACGTGGAGAAAGCTCTTCTCCGCCGCCGCGTCCCCCCGGTAGACGTCGATGACGTAGCTCATGGCCTGGAAGGTATAGAAGCTGATGCCGATGGGCAGCAGGATGGTGAGCTCCGGCACCGACGGGAGCAGGGCGTGCAGATTCGCCGTCACGAAGCCCAGGTACTTGAAGACGAAGAGCAGTCCCAGGTTGCAGGCTACCGCCCCCACCAGGGCCGCCTTCCGCCGCCTCCGCCCCGGCACCGCCAGCAGGCCGAAGACATAGTTCATGGTGACAGACACCAAAATCAGCGGCAGCAGCCGCCAGCCCCCGCAGCCATAGAACCCCAGGCTGAAGAGCAGCAGCACGGCGTTGCGCCCCTCCCGGTACCGCCGGGGCACCAGGAAATAGACCGCCAGCAGCGCCGGCAGAAAGAGAAACAGGAAGGAAAGGCTGCTGAATACCATGGCAGACGTCCCGCTTTCCAACAGAATTGCCCGGGGAAACCCCGGCCGGCGCTGTTGCGCCGTAATGTTTGATTATACCCTATTTCCCCCGAAAAGGGAACCCCCAAAAACCGCGCTCCATCCCCTTCCGCGCTCAGGAAAAAGAGGGCCGGAGCGAATGCTCCGGCCCTCCCGTTATTCTATTTCAGAAGCGGAACGTCTCAGTCCTCGCGCTTGCGGGCCACATAGGCGGCGCCCATGCCGGAGAGGACGGTCATGGCGGTGAAGATCACCATCATGTCGCCGGTCTTAGCGGGCTCGGCCTTGCCGGGATCGGCAGGCTCCGCGGGAGTCACAGGCTCGGCGGGACGGTTGTCGGCGGTCCAGACCACGGTGCGGCCGGAACCGGCGGCGTTCTCATAGTTGATGGGATAGTTCTTGAGGGAGGCCAGGGGGCTGGCGGCGGAGGTGATGTTGGCGACGCCGTTGCCGTCGGTATCCTTAAAGGCCTTCAGGTAGGCGGCGAAGGCCTCATACTCCATGGCGATGCCTTCCATCACCAGCTCCATGCCGGCGGATTCCTGGAACATGTTGAAGCCGTCGCCCTGGTTGCGCAGGGTGTAGTTGATGCCGCCCAGGGTGTAGGTCTTCTTGACATCCAGCGGCTCGAAGGTGCCGGTGGTCTTGTTGTAGATCTTCACGTTGCGGACCCGGTACTCGCCGGTGGGACCGGCCTGCCAGACGCCCTTGTCGTCCTGGCTGCCGGTGTACTGCACGGTGGAGTCGATCTCATAGGTGAGGCCGGCCGCGCTGAGGAAGCCGCCGCACTCAGAGTCGGGGGTATCCCGGGAGCCGAACTCCAGGGCATCCAGGATCATCTGGCCGGGGACCTTCATGAGGCAGAGCACGTTGCCGAAGGGGTTGACGGTCTTGCAGCTCTTGTAGGTCCAGTCGCCGGCCTCGATGGTGGCGCGGACGCCGCCGCCGTTCATCACGGCCACGTCGCAGTCCAGGTTCGCCACCTCGTTGATGTACCAATAGAAGGCGTCGGCGTTGAGGTCGAAGAGGTTGGTGGCGCCCTTGCGGACGGCACGGTTGCCCTCGGCGTCGTTGATGGTGAACTCGATGTCGGTCTCGGCGATCTTCTCGCCCAGCATGCCCTCCACCTTGTCCATCCAGGTCTTCTGCAGGGCGGCGACGGTAGCGTCGGAGCCCTCATACTCCTTGACGAGCTTGGTGGTGATGGTGCCGTTGGCGGCGATGGTCATCTCACCGATGGCAGCGAAGTAGGAGCCGGTCTGGCTCAGGACCACGGTGTTGCCCGCCTTGTCCTTGACCTGCTTCATCTCCACGGTGGAGTGGGAGTGGCCGTCGATGAAGGCGTCCAGGCCCGTGGTGTGGGCGATGACTTCCTCAGAGGTCCAGGGCTGGGAGGAGGGATCATCCCCCAGGTGGCCCAGAGCGATGACGTAGTCAGCCTCCTTGGCGGCGGCGTCGATGGCCTTCTGCACGGCGGCATAGAGGGCGGAGCCATCCTTGCCGGCGGCGATGCCGTAGATGTACTTGCCATTCGCATCCTGGAAGTAGGCGGGGGTGGACTTGGTGAAGGACTCCGGCGTGGTGATGCCCACGAAGGCCACCTTGGTGCCGTTCATATCAAAGACCTTGTAGCTGTCCAGCACGGGATCGCCCACAACGCCGTTCTTCTCATGGTAGAAGTTGCAGGAGACATAGGGGAACTTGGCCTCCTGGACGGTGGCCAGGGCGCGGGCCATGCCGTAGTCGAACTCGTGGTTGCCCAGGGTGCCCAGGTCATAGCCCGCGGCGTTCATCATCTGAACGATGGTCTTGCCCTCGTCCATGCCGCCGTAAGCGGTGCCCTGGATGTGGTCGCCGGCATCCACCAGCAGGACCTGCTTGCCGGCCTTCTGGTAGTCCTGCTTCATAGCGGAAACGGTCGCGTAGCTGAGGGTTTTGTCGATGTAGGTGTGGACGTCGTTGGTGTAGATCACCGTGATCTCATTCTTGGCCGCGGTGGTCGTGACTTCCTCCGCCCCGGCGGTGACGGTCAGCGCGAGCATCATCACCATCGCCAGAAGCAGAGCGAGCAGTCTGCGGGTCTTCTTCATGATCGATATACCTCCTCAAATACTTTGGGATGCTCCCAAGCGCTTCCAGCATACCACACTTTTCCCAAAAAAGAAACCGGGACAGCCCCGGTTGCGCGGCAATGGGCTTAGAATTTCCCCGCCGTTTTTTGTGCAGCTTGTCCATATGCGTCCGTGTATCAAGGAGATTTGTTCCCGTTCATGCCCGCCGTTCCGGGGATGTCCGTTCTTTCCTCCCTCTCCGGGAGCCCCCAGCCCTTCCGGTGGGAGCCGGCAGGCTCCCTGGCCGGGCTCCCCGGTTTTTTCTCTCTCCCCCACTGGAAATTTCCGTTTTTCCGTGCTACAATGCTCCTTGGAAAATTGGATGTCCCCGCCCTTCGGGCGGGAGACGCGCGCTGCGCGCGAGAGGGAGGAAGATCGCCATGAAAACGCTGCTGCGGGGCGGCACCGTCGTGAATGCCGACGGCACCCGCCGCCTGGATGTCCTGCTGGAGGGGGAGAAGATCCTCCAGGTGGGCCGGAGGCTCTCCGGCGCCGACGAGACGGTGGATGTCACCGGCTGCCTGCTCTTCCCCGGCTTTGTGGACGGCCGCACCCACTTCGGCCCCGGCGGTACGCCCGCCCCGGCGGATGACTTTGCTTCCGGCACCCGCTCCGCCCTCCGGGGCGGCACCACCACGGTGGTGGACTTTGCCTGCCCGGAGGGGGATGAGACCCTGGCGGACGCCCTGCACCGCCGCCAGCGGGAGGCCGAGAGCCGCGCCTACTGTGACTACGGCTTCCACATGACCCTTCCCCGCTGGGATGAGACCATCCGCGCCCAGCTGCCGGAGATCTTCGCCGCCGGCGTCTCCTCCTTCCGCTTCTACCTGGACTGGGCCCGTCCCCTGGACGACGGCGCCCTCTATCTCGCCCTCAAGTACCTCAAGCGCCTGGGCGGCGTCGCCGCCTTCCACTGTGAGAACGGCTCCCTCATCGCCGCCATGGAGCAGGAGCGCCTGGCAGCCGGCAAGACCGGCGCCGCCGGCTACCCCATGGCCCATCCCGAGACAGCGGAGGCCGAGGCCGTGGCCCGCCTCCTCCGCATCGCCCAGGCGGCGGACGCCCCGGTGATCCTCAGCCCCATCACCTGCCGGGACTCCCTCTTCGAGCTGGAGCAGGCCCGCAAGCGGGGCCAGAGCGCCTACGCCACCACCTGCCCCCAGTACCTCCTCCTGGACGACAGCGTCTACTACGAGGGGGAAAATGCCGGCCGCTTCGTCTGCTCCCCGCCCCTCCGGGACCAGAGCCAGCAGGAACCCCTCTGGAAGGCCCTCCGCCGGGACAGCATCCAGGCCGTGGCCAGCAGCCACCGCTCCTTCACCCTCCGGCAGAAGGAGAGCGATCCCCAGGACTTCACCGCCATCCCCGCGGGACTCCCCGGGGCGGAGAACCGGGGCGAGCTCCTCTACACCTTCGGCGTCAGCGCCCGGCGTCTCGCGCCGGAGGATCTCTGCCGCGTTCTCTCGGAGGCTCCCGCCCGCCTCTGCGGCCTCTACCCCAAAAAGGGCGTCCTCCAGCCCGGCAGCGACGCGGACATCGTGGTCTATGATCCCCGGGCCAGCCACGTCATCCGCGCGGACGACAGCCTCTCCCGCTCGGACTATAACCCCTACGAGGGCTTCGTCACCACCGGCGGCATCACCCAGGTCTACCTCCGGGGCCGCCTGGCCGTGGACCAGGGCGCCGTCCTCCCCGCCCCCGACGGCCGCTACCTCCCCCGGGGCAAAAACAGCCTCTGATCCCCCCAGCGCCCCGCCCTCCCGGCGGGGCGCGTTTTTTGCAGAAGAACGTTGTCCCCCCGGCGGACAGACACCGTTTCCAGTGTATCCCAGGCAGAGTTTACCGTATCTTCACATTTCCCGCCTTGCTTTCCTCCGGTCCTTCTGCTACCATAAGGTTACATAACGTGAGAAACGGAGGATACCGCCATGCAGAAATCTGCTCTCCTGCCAGCCTTCCTCTCCCTGCTCCTGCTCTCTGCCTGCGGCACTCCCGCCGCCTCCAGCGCCCCGCCTGCCCAGAGCGTCCCGGAGCCCAGCCGGGAAAGTCTCACCGCCAAGGTCAATGCCTCCCGCTTCGGGGACATCCGCTATCTCCCCTGGAGCGAGTCCCCCCCCAAGTACTACCCGGAGGGCCTCTACGACCCGGAGGACATCGTCACCTACACCTTCAACGAGGGCACCGTCCTGGAGGGCAGCGAGGACCTACAGGCCCAGGTGATGGAGCAGGGCAAGGACCCCGGCCTCGGCATCCGCGCCCTCCACGATCAGGGCATCACCGGGGAGGGCGTCACCGTCGCCATCATCGACCAGCCCCTTCTCCTGGACCACCCGGAGTTTGCCGGGAAGATCATCTCCTACCGCCCAGACCCCAGCCTCCCCGAGTGGGACACCAGTTCCATGCACGGTCCCGCCGTCGCCAGTCTCCTGGTGGGAGAGAGCGTCGGCGTGGCCCCCGGCGCCAGGGTCTGCTATGCCGCCGTCCCGGCCTCCAGCGCCGACTGCTCCTACTACCCTTACGCGGAAGCCCTCCAATGGATCATCCAGGAGAACCGCAGACTGCCGGAGGGCCAGAAGATCCGCGTGGTCTCCGTCTCTGCCGTGCCCTCCGGGGCCCAATGCCTCATCACCCAGGACCAGGACTTCTGGGCCGCCTGGGACGAGGCCGTCACGGACGCCCAGGCGGAGGGCATCCTGGTGCTGGACTGCGGTAGCCCCAAGAGCTGCCACCTCTTCGCTCCCGCCGCCTTTGACCCCCAGGACCGCCAGTCCCCCGCCGCCTGCACCGGCGGCTATGCGGATTCCCCCTCCCCCCTCTCCCAGCTGCAGGTGGGAGTCCCCACCGCATACCGCACCGTAGCGGAGGAGTATAACGAGGGAGAATGCTCCTATGCATACTACGGCCACGGCGGCTACAGCTGGGGCATCCCCTACGGCGCCGGGCTCCTGGCCCTGGGCTGGCAGGCGAATCCCACCCTGGAGGGCAGCGAGCTGATCCGGCTCCTCCTTGCCACCGCCGCCACCGGAACGGACGGCAGCAAAATCGCGGACCCCTCCGCCTTCCTCTCCGCCGTACAAGCCACCCTCTGAGCCCATACGCGCAAAAAAGGGACTGCCTCCCGGCAGTCCCTTTCTCTTTCTTACCCCTGTGCCTCGTCCAGCCATTCCACATCGATGATCTGGGTGTCCTTGAACTCGATGTACTGGCTCTTGAGGATGTAGTCGCTCTTGCCTACCCGGACCTCCTGCTTGCCGATCTCGGATGTGGGCCTCCACGGTGAAGTAGAGGTTGACGCTGTTGGGGTCCAGGACCCACTCGCCGTCCGGCCCCAGGACGTAGTAGTCCTCCCGCTCCACGCTCTCGATGTAGCCGTCGTAAAGGGCGCCGGAGGCCATCAGCTGGGAGGGCAGGTGGGCCTTGGTGGTCTCATAGAGGGCGGCGTCCACCCCCTCGCAGAGGACGGTGTAGCGGACGGTGACGGTGTTGGTCTCGGCACTGCCGCTGCTGCGGTTCAGGTACTTGCTGCCCACGAACCCCAGCACCAGCACGATGAGGACCACGGCGATGATATCCACGATGTTGAACTTGTGCTTTTTCATGCTCATAACTCCTTTGGCGGCGCGCCTTGACCGCCGCGCCTTCCCATTGTATAATATCGGAATCAGGCGTCCAGAACGCCGGTACGGGAAACGTACTCCCGCTATTGTACCGTATTTCTCTCCAATACACAAGCCCAAATTCCGCGCCGCGGAGGAAAGGTGTTTTCTATGAAGGTCATCCATCTCATCAGCGGCGGCGACTCCGGCGGGGCCAAGACCCACGTCCTCAGCCTGCTGCGAAACCTCAACGAGACCATCACCGCCCAGCTGGTCTGCTTCCGGGACGGTCCCTTTGCCCAGGAAGCCCGCTCCCTCGGCATCCCCGTGGAGATCATGGGCGGCAACAACATCCCCCGCCTCCGCCGCCAGCTGACGGCGTATATCAAAGAGGGCGGCTACCAGCTCATCCACTGCCACGGCAGCCGGGCCAACATGGTGGGCGCCCTCCTGCGGGGCAGCACCGGCCTCCCGGTGGTGAGCACCGTCCACAGCGACTATAAGCTCGACTACATGGGCCGCCCCTTCGCCCGCCTCACCTTCGGGGCCATCAACGCCTGGGCCCTCCGGAAGCTGGACTACCGCATCGGCGTCTCGGACGCCATGGTGGACCTCCTCATCTCCCGGGGCTTCGCCCCCGACCGCTTCTACGCCATCTACAACGGCATCGACTTCATCCCCGCCCCGCCCCAGGGGGACCGCCTCCCCTACCTCCGCTCCCTGGGGGCGGACGTGGACGAGAACAGCGTGGTGGTGGGCATCGCCGCCCGACTGAACCCCGTGAAGGACATGTCCACCCTGGTCCGGGGCTTCGCCCTGGCCCATCGGGACTGCCCCCGCCTCCGGCTGGTCATCGCCGGGGACGGCGAAGAGCGGGAGAAGCTGGGCGAACTGGCAAAGGAGCTGGGGGTGGAGAAAGAGGTCACCTTCGCCGGCTGGATCAGCGGCGGCATGGACCGCTTCTACTCCGCCCTGGACATCAACGCCCTCACCTCCCTCTCCGAGACCTTCCCCTACGCCCTCACCGAGGGTGCCCGCTTCCACCTGGCCACCGTGGCCACCGCCGTGGGCGGCATCCCCTACCTCATCGACCAGGATGTCAGCGGCTACCTCTTCGCCCCCGGGGACGCCGAGACCCTGGGCAAGCGCCTGGCGGCCCTGGGCAATGACGACGCCCTCCGCCGCGACATGGGGGAAAAGCTCTATGAAAAGGCCTCCCGGGACTTCTCCATCCAGAAGACCGTGGACACCCAGCTCCACATCTATCAGGAGATCCTCCGTCGCAGCCATCGGGAGAAGAAAGCCCGGGACGGCGTGGTGATCTGCGGGGCCTATGGCCGGGGCAACGCCGGGGACGACGCCATCCTGGACGCCATCCTCCAGGAGATGCGCTCCCTGGACCCGGATATGCCGGTGACCGTCCTCTCTAAAGACCCCGCCGCCACCCGCCTCACCTACCGGGTCCGTTCCATCCACCGCTCCCATGTCCTCTCCTGGCGGCACGCCATGCGGAAAAGCGTTCTCTACATCAACGGCGGCGGCAGCCTCATCCAGGATGTCACCTCCCGCCGCTCCCTCTGGTACTATCTCTATAACATCCGCTCCGCCCACGCCCTGGGCTGCCGGGTGCAGATGTACGGCTGCGGCATCGGCCCTGTGACACGGGACAAGCACCGCCGCATGGCCGCCCGGACCCTGAACGACTGCGTGGACATCATCACCCTGCGGGAGCCGGACTCCCAGGCGGAGCTCCAGGCCATGGGCGTCACGAAGCCCCGGATCCTCCTCACCGCCGACCCGGCCCTGACCCTCTCCGCCGCCACGGAGGATGAGACCGACAGCGTCCTCCTCCGGGCCGGGATCCCGCCCCGCGGCCGCTACCTCTGCTTCGCCCTGCGCCGCTGGCCGGGCTTTGAGGAGGCCGCTCCCGCCATCCGCGCCGCCGCGGCCTACGCCTATGAGACCTACGGCCTCACCCCGGTCTTCCTCTCGGTGGAGAAGCACCTGGACCCCGGCGCCGGACGCATCGCAGCAGACGGTCTCGCCGTCCCCCACTACTTCCTGGATGACGCCGGCGGCGCCGGCACCATCATCGGCGCCCTCTCCCGGATGGAGGCTGTGGTCTCCATGCGCCTCCACGCCCTGATCTTCGCCGCCGGGCAGGGCATCCCCCTGGTGGGCCTGGTCTACGATCCCAAGGTCTCCGCCTTCCTCCGCTACATCGGGCAGGAGCAGTTCCAGGACCTCAGCGCCCTAACGGAGGAGAGCCTCCGCCGCATGATCGACCGGGCCGTGGAGCAGTCCCACGACCGGGCCGCCCAATCCGCCGCCGTGCAGCGCCTCCAGGCCATGGAGCACCGCAACGTCCAAGCCGCCCAGTCCCTCCTGGAGGGCTGACGCCTCAAAACGTGCAAAAGAGCCGCGGGACAAGCCCGCGGCTCTTTCTTCCTCTTTTGGTGCTGCTCACTGGATGGTGTAGTTTCCCCGGACCAGCACTTTTACGGTGCCGCTGCCGGCCTTCACGCCCCGGCCCTCGATGGTCATCATGTAGAGATGGTTCTTCACGAGAGCCTTGCCGTTTTCCAAGGTCCCCCCGGTGGTCTCGTCGATAAGCCCCGGGGTGGAGGGCGAGACGCAGGCCGCACTGCCCACCCGCAGCATCACCTCGCAGCCGATGTCCCCCACCAGGGTCTTCCCGGCGGGGATGGTCACCACGGCAAAGCTGCTGGCGGTCCCCGCAGAGCCGCCGCCGGAGCCCAGCTTCCCGTCGATGTAGGCCGTGAGGCTGGCGTTCCGGCTGGCCACCGCCTCGTCGATGCGCTTCTGCACGGCGGCCAGGAAGGTCTCGTTTAAGTAGCTGAGGGTCACCAGGGGATCGTCCGCGGTGCCCGCTCCGGCGGCAGCTGCCGGCAGGCAGACGGCCAGCCCCAGCAGGACGGCGGTGAGGATCAGCGCGATCTTTCTTTTCATTTGGCAGCTCTCCTTTGTATCCCGCTCCGCCGGGAAGGTCCCCCTTCCCGGCGGAGCATTTCTATACCATTCGTTGGTGCGGCAGGCCGAAGCTCACCGCGATGGCGAGGTCGATCTTCTCCATCAGCCTCTCATCCACCCGGCCCATCCGCTCCCGCAGGCGCTTTTTGTCCAGGGTGCGCACCTGCTCCAAAAGGACGGTGGAGGTCTTACTGAGGCCGCAGCTCTCATCCACCGGGATCTCGATGTGGGTGGGGAGCCGGGCCTTGCCGGTCTGGGAGGTAATGGCGGCCGCGATGACGGTGGGGCTGTAGCGGTTGCCGGTGTCGTTCTGGATGATCAGCACCGGCCGGACCCCGCCCTGCTCGCTGCCCACCACCGGCGAGAGGTCGGCGTAGTAGATCTCGCCGCGTCTGACAGTTGTCTCCACTTGCGTTCACACTCCGCTGAAAAGAAGTACCCGTTCCCGCGCTCCGGCGGGAAGGCCACTCTCATTGTCCCACACGGCGGCAAAGTTTATACCGCCGGATGGAACTCCCCGGGCAGGACGCCTCCCTGCCCCGCTCTCAGCCTATGCAAGCGCCCCTTGTCCGGTCACTCCATGATCCGCAGCTCCCGGGCGATCTCCTGCCCGCCGCTGAGGTAGACCCGCGGCACCCGCTTGGAAACGGCGCAGGTGAGCTCATAGGGGATGGTCCCCAGGATCGCGGCCAGATCGTCCACTCTCTGCCGCTGGCCGAAGATCTCCACCGTGTCCCCCACGTGAACGTCCGGCAGCGCCGTGAGGTCCACCATGCACATATCCATGCAGATGCGCCCGAGAAGGGGCGCCTTCCCCTGCTCCGTCACCACGCGCATCCTGCCGGAGAGTCCCCGGAAGAAGCCGTCGGCATAGCCGATGGGCAGCACGCCCACCCGCGTCCGCCCCTCCGTCCGGAAGGTCCGGCCATAGCTCACAGAGGTCCCGTCGTCGAAGACCTTGATGGTGGAGACGCTGGACTTCAGCGCCATCACCGGCCGGAGCCCCAGAGCCTCCGCGTCGTCCCCCACGCCGTAGAGGGCGATGCCGGGCCGCACCATGTCAAGGTAGGTCTCCGGGTACCTCGCAAGCGCCCCGCTGTTGGCGCAGTGGCGGATGGCGAAGCGGCAGCCCTTTCCCTCCAGCGCGTCCAGCACGGCGGTAAACACCGCGAACTGCTCTCTCGTATAGGCGACGCTCTCGGGATCGTCCATGTCCGAAGAGGAGAAGTGGGTGAAGATGCCCTCCGCCTCCAGCCCCGGCAGCGCGCAGGAGGCCGCGATGGCGGCGACCCCGGTCTCAAAATGCTCCCCCCGGACGAGAAAGCCCAGCCGGCTCATGCCGGTATCCACTTTGATGTGGACCTTCAGCGTGGCGCCGCAGCGGAGGGCCTCGGCGCTGTACTCCTCCGCCTTGGCCTGGGCGGAGACGGTCTGGGTGATGCCGTAGCGGATGAGCTCCGGCACCATGGCCGGGGGCGTGTGCCCCAGGATGAGGATGGGCATGGCGATGCCCTTCCCCCGGAGCTCCCGGGCCTCGTCCAGGCTGGAGACCGCCAGGTAGTCCGCCCCCAGCTCCTCCAGCTTCCGGGCGATCTGCACCGCCCCGTGGCCGTAGGCGTCGGCCTTCACCACGCCAAGGTACCGGACCCCCGGGCCGGTCTTTTTCCTTGCCTGATGGTAGTTGTGTGCCAGGGCGTCCAGGTCGATCTCCGCCCAGGTCCTTCTCAGTATCCTGTCCTCCATAGAGGGTCGTCACCTTTCCCTGCGCCCGTTCCCCGGGCGCTTCTCTCTGACGCCGGATGCCCGGCGTCAGTCCGTATTCTCTTCTACTGTATCACAAGTTTCCCCAAAGGTAAAGTCCGTAAACGCGGCCTTCAGCACTACGGTCCCCTCCACGGCGATCTCGCCGTAGACCGGGACGCCGTCCCCCTCCCGGAGGTAGAGGGTGGAGACGATCTTGCCGCCCTCCTCCCCCGTCCGGTCCAGGGTCAGCCGGAGGCAGGGCTCCTCCCCCACCGTCTCCCGGCTCTCGGAGAGCAGCCAGCCCTCCCGCGCCGCCGCCATCAGCTCCGGCAGGCACTCCATGGGGGAGAGCTTCTCCGAACTCACCGTCCCGGCTCCCAGCACCAGGTCCCGATAGCGGAGCGTCAGGTCCTCCCCGTCGATCTCTGCGATGACTCCCGCCGCCGTCTCCGGCGCCAGGACCTCCACCGTGGTGACGCCCTCGGGGTCATACTCGCAGCGCAGGGTAAAGTCCCCCACGGTCCCGTCCTCCCCACTTAGGCGGACCTCCGCCGTCATGGCGCAGCCCGTCATCTCCCGGTAGGGCTGCCGCAGTGCCTCCGCCGCGCTCTCCTCCCCCGCGCCGCAGCCCATCAGCAGCAGGCACAGGGCCATCATCGGTACGCACGATCCCTTGCGCACCCAATTCCTCCTTTTTTACTCCGTCAGCTCCCGGAAGGCCAGAGGCAGGCAGCTCAAAAGGTCCTCCGGCGTCATGGCGTACTCCGTCCAGGCCGCCGCGGCCAGGTCTCCGGCCCGCCCGTGGAGCCAGTTTCCCAGCGCCGCCGCCTGGGTGGGACCGGCCCCCTGGGCGAGAAGCGCCGCGATGAGCCCCGTCAGCACATCCCCGCTGCCGCCCTTGGCCATGCCGCAGTTGCCGGTGGCGTTCTCCAGCACCGTGCCCCAGGGCGTTGCCGTAAGGCTCCGGTGCCCCTTCAAGATGAGCCAGCACCCGTGGGCCACGGCGAAGTTCCTCGCCGCCTGGACCCTTCCGCCGGAGAGATCCCCGATCCGGGCGAACTCCCCCTCATGGGGCGTCAGCACCGTGACCCGTCCCCGCCTTCCGTCCAGGATATCTATATGCCCCGCCAGGGCGTTGATGCCATCGGCGTCCAGCACTATGGGCTTTTCCGTCTCCGAGAGCAGCTGCCGGACCAGCTCCGCCGTCTCCGCCCGCCGCCCGAGGCCCGGCCCCAGGGCCAGCACGTCGCAGCGGGAGAGCCTCTCCCGGATGCCCTCCAGCGCCCGGAGGGAAAGCCCTCCGTCCTCCGCCGCCAGGGGGAAGGGCATGGCGGAGGTACACTTCACTGCTTCCACGGGCCAGATGTCCTCCGGCACCCCCAGGTGAACGAGGCCGCAGCCGCCCCGGACGGCCCCCTCCGCCGTGAGCCAGGCGGCCCCGGTGTAGCCGGCGCTCCCCGCCAGCGCCAAGACCTCGCCGAAGCTGCCCTTGTGGCCCTCCGGGTCGCGCTTCGGCAGCGCCTCCCGGGCGTAGTCCCTTTCCACGATCCATTCCATGGCGGATCCTCCCTTCCCGGCCCCGGGCCGGATGATCTTCTCCCCCCATTATACCCGCTCCCGCCCCCCGCCGCAAGGCCGCGTCCGGGGGGAAACTTGCATTTTCCGCCGAACCGTGCTACAATGCCCCCGGCTTTCCGGCCTGGGGCCGGAAAAACTCAGGGGGCACGCTTCCCAGCTTTTTCCTCTCATCTTTCCAGGATTTAATACTTTTTTAAGATTTCCGCCCGGTCTTTTCCCGCCGAGAACCTTGCCCCCGGCCCAAAAACGCGGTATAATACGGCGTTGGTCTTCCTGACCGGCGCGCCCATCCCAAAGAAACGGCGGCCTCCGCCGCCCCCGCCTCCGGCGGGAGAAAGAAGGACAGTTATGGCTGAAAGACGCTTCGGCGACCGCCGGGACGCCACGCTCCTGCGGGACACCGACGCCCTGCATTTCATCATGGGCATCATCTACCCCAACCGGGCCGACAACGAGGCTTACATCGCCGAGCGGGTGAATCTGGAGCCCATCAAGGCGTACCTCGCAAAGAAAAACGTGGAGGGCATCCCCTTCAAGTATACCTTTTTCCACGTGATCCTCACGGCTCTCGTGAAGACCGTGACCCTCCGCCCCAAGCTCAACCGCTTCTACGCCAACGAGAACTACTACCAGCGGAACAAGATCACGGCGGGCTTCGTCATCAAGAAGGAGTTCTCCGACGGCAGCGAGGAGGCCATGGCCCTGCTGGAGGCCAAACCCGACGCCACCATCGACACCATCCACGAGGAGATCCGCCGCCAGGTCCAGGCCACCCGGAACGAGCAGAAGATGAACACCACCGACAACAGCATGGACATCCTCAATAAGCTCCCCCGCTTTCTCTCCAAGACCGCCATCCGCTTCATCCGCTTCCTGGACCGCCACGGCTGGTGCCCGGATTTCCTCATCGGGGACGATCCCAACTATAGCTCCGTCTTTCTCTCCAACCTGGGCTCCATCCGTCTCCGCAGCGGCTACCACCACCTCACCAACTGGGGCACCAGCTCCCTCTTCTGCATCATCGGAGAGAAGAAGTGGACTCCGCTCTACGACCAGAACGGTCTTGTGGAGATGCGGGAGACCGTGGACCTGGGCCTCACCGTGGACGAGCGCATCGCCGACGGCTACTACTACTCCAAGAGCATCCGGCTCTTCAAATACCTGCTGGAACATCCCGAGCTGCTGGAGCAGCCCCTGAATACGGAGGTCGAATATGACTGAGATCACTGCCAGAACGCCCTGGGAAGGCTCCATGGGCGGCATCCCCATGCACCTTGATTACTTTGACGGCTCCATGTTTGAGGCGGTGGAGCGCATCGCCATGAAGTATCCCCGGAATGTCGCCTTTGACTTCATGGGCCGCCCCACCACCTATTCCCGCCTGGTGAACGAGATCAAGAACTGCGCCCGGGCTCTCCGCACCATCGGCGTCCGGGAGGGCGACCGGGTCACCATCGCCATGCCCAACTGCCCCCAGGCCATCTTCCTCTTCTACGCCGTGAACCTGGTGGGCGGCGTCGCCAACATGATCCACCCCCTCTCCGCCGAGAAGGAGATCGAGTTCTACCTCAACGAGTCCGAGAGCGTCACCGCCATCACCCTGGACCAGTTCTACCACAAGTTTGAGCGCATCCGCCAGAACACCAAGGTGGTGAACATCATCATCGCCAGCGTGAAGGATGAGCTCAGCCGCCCGGTGAAGGCCGGCTACATGCTCACCGAGGGCCGCAAGATCGCGAAGATCCCCAAGGACGCCCCCGTCATCCGCTGGCGGGAGTTCATGAACATGGGCCGCTCCTGCTTCTGGAACTATGCCGTCAAGCGCACCGGCGACGATCCCGCCGTCATTCTCTACTCCGGCGGCACCACCGGCACCACCAAGGGCATCGTCCTCACCAACCGCAACTTCAACGCCCTGGGCCAGCAGATCATCGCCACCAACCCCATGTTCCGCCCCGGGGACAAGATGCTCTCCGCCATGCCCCTCTTCCACGGCTTCGGCCTGGGCGTGTGCATCCACTCCATGCTCTCCCAGGGCGGGCGCTGCATCCTGGTGCCCCGCTTCACTGCCAAGAGCTACGCCAAGCTCATCACCAAGTACCAGTGCAACTTCATCGCCGGCGTCCCCACCCTCTACGAGGCGCTGCTGCGCCTGCCCAGCATGGACGGCGCGGACCTCAGCTGCCTGAAGGGCGTCTTCTCCGGCGGCGACAGCCTCTCCATTGAGCTCAAGAAGAAGCTCGACAAGTTCCTCTATGACCACAAGGCCGTCATCCAGGTCCGGGAGGGCTACGGCACCACCGAGACCGTCACCGCCTGCTGCCTGACGCCCCCCAAGATGTTCAAGGAGGGCAGCATCGGCATCCCCTTCCCGGATACCTACATCAAGATCGTGAAGCCCGACACCGACGAGGAGCTGCCCTACGGCCAGGAGGGCGAGATCCTGCTGGCGGGCCCCACCGTCATGAAGGAGTACATGAACCACCCCGACGAGACCGCCAAGACCCTCCGCCATCACGCGGACGGCCTCACCTGGGTCTATACCGGGGATCTCGGCGTCATGGATGAGGAGGGCTTCATCTACTTCCGGGGCCGGGCCAAGCGGATGATCGTCTCCTCCGGCTACAACGTCTACCCCGGCCAGATCGAGAACATCCTGGACGCCAGCGACATGGTGCAGATGTCCTGCGTCATCGGCGTCCCCGACCCCTACCGGATGCAGAAGGTCAAGGCCTTCGTGAAGCTGGCCCCCGAGGTCCCCGCCAACGACGCCACCAAGCAGGCCCTTCTGAGCTACTGTGCCAAGCACATCGCCAAGTACGCCATGCCCTACGACATCGAGTTCCGGGAGGACATGCCCAAGACCCTCGTGGGCAAGGTGGCCTACCGGGTCCTGGAGGACGAGGAGAAGGCCAAGCTGGCTGCCCAGTCCGGCGAGGCCGCCCAGCCCGAAGCCAAGCCCGCGGAAAGCAAGTCCGAGGAAAAGTGATCCCCCACAAGGGCCGCCCATCCGGGCGGCCCTTTCCCATCCCCCGCAAGCCACAGGGACCATACCCCCGACGCCCCGTCCCCCGCAGCCCGTAGGATCCGATGCCCCCATCGGCCCCCGCAGAAACTTCCGGCAACCGCGTAGGGGCGGGGCTCCGTCCCCGCCCGTTCCCCCGGATCTGCTGCCCCTCCCGATAACCCCGTAGGGGCGACCCTACGGGGCCGCCCGCTCCCCCGTCCCCCGCAGGGCCGATTCTCAATTATCAATTATCAATTGTTAATTGTAATTGTTCCTGCTCAATTCTCCCTTTCCCCTCTTGCTTTTCTCCCATTTCCGTGGTAAAGTGGCAGTTAGTATACGAAAACCATGCGAGGAACGGGAAAATAACCGGGAAACGCCGCCAAGAGAGGGTCGGTCATCGGCTGAGAGCCGGCCTGCGGATCTGTCCGGTTTGGTTCGCCCGGGAGCAGCCATGGAGACATGGACGGCCGCCCGCCGTTACCGGGCGCACAAGTGCGTGCCATGCGGCACGAATTTGGGTGGTACCGCGGAAGGCAGCGCCTTTCGTCCCAATGTCGGGGCGAAGGCGCTTTTTTGCTGCCCCGTTTCCCTCATCATCCCATTCTGAAAAGGAGTATCCATACCATGAAGCAGCAGTTGGAAGTCATCCGCGCCGCGGCGCTGGATGCCATCGCCGAGACCAAGGCCGCCGAAGACCTGGCGGCCCTCCGGGTGAAGTACCT
>SFLD01000079.1 GCA_004553545.1 Clostridiales bacterium
TGGTGCCCATGGCAGCCGAGTGGCGCGCCCCCGAGGAGCTGAAAAATCTGGGCTGGTACCTGGTCACCGGGCGGCTGGATGTGCGCGCCATGCCCGAGCTTTACGACGGGGAGGGCCCCGTGCTCCATGTGCAGAGCATCGAGCCCTGCGAACCCCCCGAGCAGGAACTGGCCACCTACTACTGATCTCCCCTGACGGAAGGAGGACTCGCCCATGACGAATTTTGAAAAGTTGTGCGCCGAGGGGAAGCCCATCTTTCTCTCCTACGACCAGACTGAGATGATCCGCCGCTTTTCTCTCCGCTCCGACGAGGACTGGCTCTACCCGGTCTATCTGGGGGAGGAGCTGCGCCTGAACCGACGCAGCGGCGACCTCTTCTACGCCGATGGGCGGGAGGCAGAGGGGAGCGTGCTGCTCTCCGTCTTCGACTTCCTCTGCCGCAAGAGCGACCCGCGGCCCCTGACCGGACGGATGTTCCCCTCCGGCTCCCTCCCGGGCTACGGTACCAGCCGCCCCGACGACATCGGGCTGCACGCCAAACACGCCCTGGCCCTGAGCGGCAGGGTGGAGCCGCTTCGCACCCTCCTGCGCTCCATGGGCGGCGAGGATTTCCCCGTGGGGGACGCCGCCGCCCGGTTCGAGCTTTTCCCCGGCTTTCCGCTGATCTTCCAGTTCTGGGAGGGAGACGAGGAGTTTCCCCCCAGCGTCCGTTTCCTCTGGGACGAGCGGACGTCGGACTACCTGCGCTTTGAGACACTGTTTTACATTATGGGGGACTTTCTCCGCCGCGTGCTGGAGTGTCTCCCCTCACGAAAGGAGCCACTTCCATGAAAGTCACCGAGCGTTTTCTCCACTATGTTTCCTTTGACACCCAGTCCTCCGAGACTTCCTCCTCCCGTCCCTCCACGGACAAGCAGAAGCTGCTGGGCGCGGACATCGCCCGGGAGCTGCGGGAGCTGGGGCTGAGCGACGTGCGTTTCAGCGAGGAGGGCTATGTCTACGCCACGCTGCCCGCCAACTGCGAGACCGACGCCCCCGCCCTGGCCCTGATCGCCCACATGGACACCTCCCCGGACTGCTCCGGCGCGGACATTCGCCCCTCCATCATCGCCTACGAGGGCGGCGACGTGGTGCTCAACAGGGAAAAGGGCATCGTCATGTCCCCCGAGGAGTACCCCTCCCTCCGCCGCAACGTGGGCAAGCACCTGATCGTCACCGACGGCACCACGCTGCTGGGCGCGGACGATAAGGCCGGCGCGGCGGAGATCATCACCGCCGTGGAGGAGCTGATGGCCTCCAACGCCCCCCACGGCACGGT
Source organism: Clostridiales bacterium (assembly GCA_004553545.1). Lineage (GTDB taxonomy): Bacteria > Bacillota > Clostridia > Oscillospirales > Oscillospiraceae > Oscillibacter. Next base: position 1,319 of record SFLD01000079.1, read on the forward strand.
GCTCATCGCCATCACCCCCGACGAGGAGGTGGGCCGCGGCACGGAGAGCTTTGATCTGGAACACTTCCCCGCCCGGTACGGTTACACCGTGGACGGCGGCGCTCTGGGCGAGCTGGAGTATGAGAACTTCAACGCCGCCTCCGGCTCCGTGGTCATCCACGGCTTCAGCATCCACCCCGGCTCCGCCAAGGACAAGATGAAAAACGCCTGCCTCATGGCCATGGAGTTTAATTCCCTGCTCCCCGCCGGGGAGATCCCCGTCAACACCGAGGGCTACGAGGGCTTCTTCCATCTGTGCGGCATGGAGGGCACCGTGGAGGAGGCGCGGCTCCAGTACATCATCCGCGACCACGACGCCGAACGCTTTGAGCAGCGGAAGAGCCAGTTCCTCGCCGCCGGCGAAGCCCTCTGCGCCAGGTACGGCGCGGGCTGCGCGGAGGTCACGGTGAAGGACAGCTACCGCAATATGCGCGAGCTCATCGAGCCGCATATGTACATCATCGACCGGGCCCGCGCCGCCATGGAGAAAAACGGCGTCGCCCCCCGGATCGTCCCCATCCGGGGCGGCACCGACGGGGCCACCCTCTCCTACCGGGGTCTCCCCTGCCCCAACCTCTGCACCGGCGGGGAGAACTTCCACGGCCGCTTCGAGTACATCCCCGTGGAGGACATGGAGCGCATGGTAGAAGTGCTCAAGACCCTGATCACCGACCTGGTGTAAAAAACGGCAAGACCCCCTCGGAAAGGTTTGCGCCTTTCCGAGGGGGTTCTCTCTTTATTCCACCCACCAGCGCTTTTCCCGGCGGTCCACACAGACGGTGAGACTCTCCTCCCCGTTCCATCTCCGGTTCACCAGGACGTCCTCGCCCCGGCTGCCCGGCTCCCAGTCCCCGCAGCGAAGCGCGCTGTGTTCGCGGTACCACCCGCCCAGACGCCTGTAGTGCTCCAGCAGCGTTTCGTCCTCTCTCCCCCAGGGGTAAGGCCCCCGGTTGTAGGGGTCGGCGCCGCCCTCCAGCCCCGCCTCGTCCCCATAGTAGATGCAGGGGACGCCGGGGCAGGCGCACTGGAGCACATAGAGGAGCTTCATTCTCTCCCTGTCTCCTGCCAG
>SFLD01000051.1 GCA_004553545.1 Clostridiales bacterium
CCTTTCCTTCGTATTTTCGCGGGCGGGGCGGCGGAGGGCCGCTTTCCCAGTGTTTTCGGCAACATTATATCGGTAAACGATTACCCTGTCAAGCGCGGGGAGGGTGGAAATTGCGGGTATCCGTTGCAAAAAGCCCCGCCGGGTGCTAGGATAGGGGCGAAAGGAAGAAATTTCGTGCCGCAGCAGGCGGCGGGAGGGAGCAGGGCATGCTGGATACCAAGATCGTGAACGCCCGGGTCATCGACGGCAGCGGACGGGCGGCGGTTCCCGCCGATGTGGGCATCCTCGGCGGGAAGATCGCCGCCATCGGGGACCTGAAGGAGACGGCGGCGGGAGAGACCATCGACGCCCGGGGCCGGGCGCTGACGCCGGGCTTCCTGGACATCCACCGCCACGCGGACCTGGCCATCCTCTCCCCGGACTTCGGGGACTGGGAGCTCCGCCAGGGCCTCACCACCATCGTGAACGGGAACTGCGGCCTTTCCGCCGCGCCCCTGGCGGGGCCGCACCGCCAGGAGGTCCGCCGCTATCTCGCCCCCATCACCGGGGACGCCGGGGAGCTGTGCTTCCCCACGGTGGGGGAGTACTTCCGGCAGTGCGCCTCCCTGCCCCTCCACGCCGGGGAGCTCATCGGCATGGGGACCCTGCGGGCGAACGCCGCGGGCTTCCGCCCCGGCCCCCTCACGGCGGCGGAGACCGCCGCCATCCAGTCCGCCCTGGACCGGGCCCTCTCGGACGGGGCGCTGGGGGTGTCCCTGGGCCTTGGCTACGCGCCGGAGAGCTATGAGACCACCGAGGAGCTCATCTCCCTCCTTTCCCCCCTCCGCCGGAGCGGGGTGGTGATCTCCGTCCACATGCGCCAGGAGGGGGACGGCGTGGAGACGGCCCTTTCTGAGATGCTGGCGGTGGCCCGGGCCCTGGAGACCCCGGTGGAGATCAGCCACCTGAAGGCCATCGGCCGCCGGAACTGGCGGCGGGCGGTGCCGAATATGCTGCGGGCCATGGAAAAGGCCCGGGCGGAGGGGCTGGACGTCTCCTGCGATGTCTATCCCTACAGCGCCGGGTCCACCCAGCTCATCCACGTGCTGCCGCCGGAGAGCCACGCCGGGGGGCTGGAGGCCCTGACGGCGCGGCTGCGGGCCCCCGAAGCGCGGGCGGCCATCCGGCGGCGGATGGAGACGGGGGCGGACTTTGAGAACATCACCCTCCTTGTGGGCTTTGAGAACGTCCGGCCCACGGGGCTCAGAACGCCGGAGTACGCCCCCTATGAGGGGGTGCCCCTCTCCGAGATCGCCCGGGACCGGGGGCAGGACCCCTTTGACGCCCTCTTTGACCTGCTCTCCGCCGAGGGCGGCACACTGGGGATGATCGACACCATCGCCTCGGAGGAGGACATCGCGGAGATCCTGCGCGCCCCCTTCTCCTCCGTCATCTCGGACGCCACCTATCCCGGCACGGGCCTCCTCCATCCCCGGGTCACGGGGATGACGGCGGAGCTTCTGCGCCACTTCGTCCGGGAGCGGCAGGATCTCACGCTGGAGGAGGCAGTGAACCGCCTGACCCTCCGCCCGGCGGAGCGCTATGGCCTTGCCGCCAAGGGGCGGATCGCCCTGGGGGCGGACGCCGATCTCTGCCTCTTCGACCCGGAGGGCTTCCGGCCCGTGGGGACCTACGCCGATCCCAGCCGCGCCGCCGCGGGGATGGACTGGGTCTTCGTGGGCGGCTGCCCCGTCCTGCGGGAGGGGCGGCGGACCGGGGAGCGGCCCGGCGGCGTCCTTCGCCGCTGAGAGCTGGGAAAGCCGCCCAAATGGGCGGCTTTTTCTGAAAAATTTACCGTTTTGCCGTATACATCCCCCTGGGGGAATGCTATACTACTCTATTATGCATCACGCCGTCCCGGCCTTCGCCGGGGACGGGAAAGAGAGAGATCGCCCTTGAAGAAACTCGCCAAACGGAAGCCGGAGCCCCAGGCGGAGGCCCCTCAGCGCATCCCCTGGCCGGACTATGCCCCCGGGGCGGAGAGCGGACTGACCGCGGCCCAGGCGGCGGAGCTGCTCTCCGGCGGCTGGGGCAACGAGGCCGTGGCCTCCCCCACGAAGTCGGACAAGCAGATCGTCCGGGAGAACGTTTTCACTTACTTTAACCTGATCTTCATCATTCTCGCCATCTGCCTTCTGGTGGTGGGGGACTGGAAGGACATGAGCTTCCTCCTCATCGTGGCGGCCAACACCGGCATCGGCATCGTCCAGCAGATCAAGTCCAAGCGGACCATCGAGAAGCTGACCCTGCTCTCCGAGGCCAAGGTCCCCACCGTCCGGGACGGGAAGCTCACGGAGGTCCACAGCCGCGAGCTGGTGCGGAGCGACGTCATCGAGCTCTCCTCCGGCAGCCAGATCCCGGCGGACGCCGAGGTCCTCAGCGGCCAGGTCCAGGTGAATGAGGGCCTCATCACCGGCGAGGCCGACGCCGTCCCCAAGGCGGCGGGGGACACGCTGCTCTCCGGCAGCTTCGTGATCTCCGGCCGCTGCCGGGCGCGGCTCACGAAGGTGGGGGCGGAGTCCTACGCCGCGAAGCTGACCCTGGCCGCAAAGCGGGAAGGCGGGGCCGCCCAGTCTGAGATGATGCGCTCTTTGAACGCTTTGATCCGCTTCATCGGCATCGCCCTCATCCCCATCGGCGCGGCCCTCTTCTATAACCAGTATGTCATCCAGGACCTGGGGCTGCGGCAGTCCATGGTCTCCATGGTGGCGGCCCTCATCGGCATGATCCCGGAGGGCCTGTTCCTCCTGACAAGCGTTGCCCTGGCCCTCTCCGTGGTGCGTCTCGCCCAGAATAAGACCCTGATCCACGAGATGAACGCCGTGGAGACCCTTGCGCGGGTGGATGTCCTGTGCGTGGATAAGACCGGCACCGTGACCCTCCCGGAGATGGAGCTGCGGGAGGTGCTGCCTCTCGATGAGGCCGCCTGCCCCAAGGCGGAGATCGAGGATACCCTGGGGGCCTTCTACCGCAGCCTGGAGGCCGACAACGACACGGCCCGGGCCATCCAGAAGCGCTACCCCAGCGGGCCCTACCGCTCGGTGAAGCGGACGGTCCCCTTTACCTCTGCCACCAAGTGGAGCGCCGTGGACTTCGGGGAGGACGGCTGCTTCGCCATCGGCGCGCCGGAGTACCTCTTAGGGGACGACGGGAAGCCCCTGGAGGAGAAGCTCCACTACTTCGCCGCCCAGGGCTGCCGGGTGCTGCTGCTGGCCCAGTGCGACGGGGCGGAGGAGGGAAAGCTCCACGGCGTCGTCATCCCCCTGGCCCTCCTGGTGCTGGAAAACCCCGTCCGCCCCAGCGCCCCCAAGACCTTTGACTACTTCCGTGCCCAGGGTGTTGCCGTGAAGGTCATCTCCGGCGACAACCCCGTCACCGTCTCCGCCGTGGCCCAGCAGGCGGGCATCGAGGGGGCGGAGAACTGGGTGGATGCCCGGGAGCTGAAGACCGACCAGGACATCGCCCGGGCCATCCGGCGCTACACCGTCTTCGGCCGGGTGGTGCCGAACCAAAAGCGCAAGATCGTCCGGGCCCTGCAGAGCGCGGGCCACACCGTGGCCATGACCGGCGACGGCGTCAACGACGTTCTGGCCCTGAAGGACGCCGACTGCGGCATCGCCATGGCCTCCGGCGCGGAGAGCGCCTGCCAGGTGGCCCAGCTGGTGCTGCTGAACAGCGACTTCGCCGCCCTGCCCAAGGTGGTGGCGGAGGGCCGCCGGGTCATCAACAACATCCAGCGGGCCTCGGCCCTCTACCTCGTGAAGAACATCCTCTCCTTCTTCCTGGCCATCATCACGCTCTTTGCGGACTTCCCCTACCCCTTCGTCCCCATCCAGCTGACGCTGCTCTCCGCCCTGACCATCGGCGTGCCGTCCTTCTTCCTGGCCCTGGAGCCCAACCACGACCTGGTGCAGGGCAAGTTCCTGCACAACGTCTTCCGCCGCTCCTTCCCCGGGGGACTCACCGCCATCATCGTGATCCTCTTTGCGGAGCTCTTCGTCTACGCCCTGGACCTGCCGGTGGCGGAGCTCTCCACCATCTGCGTGGTGGTGATGGCCGTCAACGGCCTCACCGTCCTCTGCTACGCCGCCCGGCCTGTGAACTTGCCCCGGGTCATCATGATCGCCCTCATGGCCGTGGGGCTCCTCATCGCCATGATCGCCTGGGGGCCGGTCTTCTCCCTCACAGGGCTGGACCTCATCGGCTGGCTGGTGCTCATCGTGCTGACGGCCCTGGTGATCCCGGTGCAGATGGGGCTGGAGAAGCTCTTTGACCGGGTCAGCGCCCTCCTCGCCGCGCGGGGGGAGCGCCGGGCCAAGCGGGCGGCCCGCCGCCGGACCTTCCGGGAGGAAGAATGAATCATCGCCCCTCCGGCTCTTCGCCGGAGGGGTTTTTCTCACGGGAATTTGCCGCCCCGGGGGAACATTCCCGTCGCCGGAGGCGTATTCCGGGTGAAAACATGTTTTCCAAGACCGAAAAGAAAGGAGGGAGCGCGTGGAGGACTACCTGCGCCGCAGCATGGAGCGCTATGGCGAGAGCGTCTACCGCCTGGCCCTCTGCCGGCTGCGGAGCGTGCCGGACGCCGAGGATGTCTGCCAGGACGTCTTCCTCCGGCTGCTGCGAAAGGGCGATCCCGCCTGGGACGAGGAGCGGACCAAGGCGTTTCTCCTTCGCTGCGCTGTGAACCGCTGCGCGGACCTGGGCCGCCAGCGCCAGCGCCGCCGGGAGAGCCCCTGGGAGGAGCTGCCGGACCGCCCGGCGGAGGAGCGGGACGAGGCCCGGGCCCTGTGGGAGGCCGTAGGCCAGCTGCCCCCGCCCCAGCGGACCGTCATCCACCTCCACTATGGGGAGGGCTACGCCACCGGCGAGATCGCGGCCATCCTGCGCATTCCGGCGGCCACCGTCCGCACCCGGCTCTACCGGGGCCGGGAGAAGCTGAGAGAACTGTTAGGAGGAGACTATGAACTATAAGAGATTCTGGGACGGCGTCCCCCTGCCTCAGGGCCTGGAGGACCGGGTCCTGCGGGCGGCGGAGGAGCGCCCCGTCCCCTTCCCCTGGAAGAGGACCTTCCGGGCGGCGGCCTGCGCCCTCTGCGCCCTGGCGCTGGTGGTGGGCACCGTCCGCATTACCCGCTCGCCGGAGGGCGGCGTGGCCCTGCGCTATGATTTCGCCCTCCGGGCCTGCGCCGCCGACGAGACGGTGAACGGCCGCCTGGCCTTCCTGCCCGGGGAGGGGCGGACCGAGGACGGCACCACCTACACCGGCTGCCTCTTCCGGCTGGAAGGGGAGAGCATCCAGACCGTCACCCTGCGGGTGGAGGCCGGGGGCCTCTACCGGGACGGGTCCTTCACCGACCTGGGCCGGAGCCTCACGGAGGACTACGATCCCGAGGCCCGCTACGGCTTCTGCCTGCCGGAGGGGGAGGAGCTCTCCGCCTTTGACGGCACGGCCCTCACCGTCGCCGTGACCTTTTCCGACGGGACGGAGCGGAGCCAGAGCTATCCCCTGCGGCAGGAGCAGCTGCTGGCTTGCGCGGCGGCGGAGGGGGAGACCTACCGCCCCGCCCTGACCGGGGAGGAGGGGGAGCCCGCCCTCTGCGCGCTGTCCCCCGAGAGCCGCTTCCTCCTCTGGCCGGTGGAGGGGGCCAACGCCGTCCGCCTGAGCCAGGACTTTGAGGACCCCGATCAGGACGGCGTCTGGACGGAGGTGGGCTTTGACGCCCGCATCGAGACGGGGGAGGACGGCGAGTCCGCGGTGGTGGTCACCTACCACGCCGCCATTGACATCCCCGGCGAGAGCGGGACTCCCATCCTGGCCGCCGAGAGCGGCACCGTCCGGGAGACGGGCTTTGACGCCGAGAGGGGGAACTACCTGATCCTGGACCACGGGGATGGCCTCACCACCCTCTACGCCCAGTGCCGGGAGATCCTGGTGACGGAGGGCCAGTCCGTGGCCGCCGGGGATCCCGTGGCGGAGATGGGCAGCACCGGCAGGTCCACGGGACCCCACCTGCACTTTGCCGTCCTTCAGGACGGCGTGGAGCAGCCGCCCCTGTCGTACTTCGACGCCGGGACCATCGCCCGGCTCTATCCCGAGGGATAAGCCAACGCCCCCGCCGGCCACAGGCCGGCGGGGGCGTTTTTCTTTTGGGGGACCGTTCAGTTGTTCCAGCTCTCAAAGGGGAATTGGCTGAGGTGCTTCTCCGCCGTCAGCTCGCCGTCCGTCCGCAGGATCAGCGAGGCGACGACTGCGGCGTTGGGCGCCGCCCCCTCCGGCGGATCGATGGACGCAGGGGCGGAGGCGTAGCGGGCGGCATAGGCCCGGGCAAAGCCCGCCTGAAAGGCGGGGTCCGCCAGCAGGTCCAGGGTCCGCGCCCGGATCTGCGCCGTCTCCTCCGGGGAGAAGTCCTTTCCCTGGATGGTGATCTCCGCCCACTGGGGGTAGCCATAGCGCACGCTGACCCGGTCCGCGCCCAGGGCCTTGATCTCCTGGGCGAAGGCTTTGGCCTCCTCCGTGCGGAGGGGCAGGGGCTCCACGCCCCGGTAGCGGCCCCAGAGGAGGGCGGCCAGCAGCGCCAGGGCCAGGACCACGGTGAGGATCGCCAGGGGGCGTTTGGGATCGACAGGACGTTTCATGGGCGTCTCCTTTCTTCCGGCGGCGGGTACTTTCCGTCTCCAGGATACCATATTCTTCCGCCTGGGGCAAGTTCCTCTTTTGGGGATTGCAATTTCCCGCCGCTGCCGCTAAAATATTCCCATCAAAAAACGCCGTGAGAGCGGCGGACCAAGGAAAAGGAGCGTGGAACCATGGAATTCAACGCCAAAGAGCAGCTGCCCGGCCTCATTGACTGGATGCGCACCCAGATGGCCGCCTGCGGCGGCAAGACGGCTGTCGTCGGCATCTCCGGCGGCAAGGACTCCAGCGTCACCGCCGCCCTCTGCGTCCGGGCCTATGGCCGGGAGAACGTCCTGGGCGTGCTGATGCCGGACGGCGTCCAGCCGGATATCGATTACTCCAACGGCCTTGTGGACGTGCTGGGCCTGCGCCACATCACCTTCAACATCCACGGCGGCACCGCCGGCATCCTGGAGGAGATGGAGCGCGTGGGCATGACCCCCAGCCGCCAGACCAAGGTCAACCTCCCCTCCCGGATGCGCATGGCCACCCTCTACGCCGTGGCCCAGAGCGTGGAGCGCGGCATCGTGCTGAATACCTCCAACCTTTCGGAGGACTGGGTGGGCTACTGCACCATCTACGGCGACAGCGCCGGGGCATTCTCCCCCCTGGGCATGTACACCACGGAGGAGGTCATCGCCCTGGGCAGGGAGCTGGGCCTGCCGGAGAAGTTCCTGCTGAAGCCCCCCTCCGACGGTCTCACCGGCCTCACGGACGAGGACAACCTGGGCTTTTCCTACCACGCCGTCAACGAGTACATCCGCACCGGCAAGGCAGACCCGGAGATCCGGGCCCAGATCGACCAGAAGCACGCCGCCAGCCGCTTCAAGTTCGAGACCATGCCCCTCTACCACAACGGATTACCCATTGTCATCGAGGACGGAACAGATTACTATAAGTAATAGAAAGGATCCCCGGGGGAGCGCCGCTTCCCCGGGGATCCTCCGCGTCAGAAGGGATAACCGTCAAATTCCGCAGTGGCGAGGCCGTTGTCGTAGTGTATGGTGTAGCACTCGTTCTGGTCGGTGCTGCGCTCCTTGTCCGCCTCCTTGGCGGAGATCTGGAGGACGACCTGGAAGCTGTCCTCCCCCACGGAGAGGATGAAAGGGTCCGCGAAGAAGCGGTTGTCCCAGGGTGATTTTTCCGGCACCTCGCAGCGGATCAGGTTCACGGAGAGGATCTTTCCGTCCTCCCCCCAGCGGACCAGGTAGCTGGCGAACACGTTCAGTGGCTCCCCGTTGAGCTGGTACTGGGCCACCAGCTGGCCGATGTCCGTGTCGTCAAAGTGGTAGAGCGCCTGGTAATCCCAGTAGGTCCGCTCAAAGCCGGAGACCGGCTCCGGCGTCATCTGCCGGACCAGCACCGGGATCAGGATGGCCGCCAGCAGCGCCACCATCCGCCGGAGCATCCGGCGGTGCTCACTGCTGCTGTAGGCCGCGATGCTCTCCTTGGCCAGGGTATCCACGGTCTCCGGGGTGTAGACCTGGATGCGCTGGCCCGCCAGCATCTCGCCCACGCTGAGGCCGAAGACCTCCGCGAGGCGGCCCACCGTTTCGATATCCGGGTAGCAGAGCCCCCGCTCCCACTTGCTGACGGCCCCTCCGGTGACGCCCACCCGCTCCGCCAGCTCTGCCTGGGTGAGGCCCTTTTCCTTCCGCAGCTCCGCAATGAAGTTGCCGACACTGGTACAGTCCATTTCGCTGCCCCCTTTCCTGCCATCCGGTATACCTGAAAGCGGCGGAAAAGTCAATTGACCCTCGGTCGACCCCCTGCAAAGCCGCAGAATGCCTCACTTTTTTCTTTGCCTGCCTTCCGGCGCGCGGCGAAGCGACCGCCCCGTCCTGCCGGGGAAAGCGGACATCCTTCCAACCGAGGGGGTCCCCAGACGGGAAAACTGTCCGGATACTGGGGCCAATTTTTTGCTAAGATCAGGACAGCAAGGGGGAGACCCCGGAGAGGAGGATGCGGTATGTTTGACCCGCTGGCTTGCTTTGACCCGAAAAAGAGCGGTACCCTGGAGGGCTTTCTCAGCTGGGAGATGCTGGAGAGGTGGATGGGGGAGGACCAGTCTCCCAGCCGCTGTCAGGCCGCGTCCCGGGAGCTGGACCGCCTGCTGGAGGAGTTCGCGGAGGAGCCGGAGGAAACGGATGCGGAGCTGGAAGCGTTGGATGAGCTGGACCGAAGCCTGGAGGCCTGCATCCGGCTCTGCAAGGGGGAGGGCGCGGAGCCCCAGGCACCGGAGGAAGGCGAAGAGCCGGAGGAAGCGGAGGAACCGGGGGAGACCGGGGAACCGGACCCCTGGAAGGACCTGCGGGCGCTGGAGGAAGCGGTGGAGAAGGCCCTTCCGGATGCCCGGCGGTACTGGCAGGAGGAGTCCGGCGAGGACCGCTGCCCCGGCATGTGGTTCGACAGCGGGTCTCTGGCGCTGGACACGCAGGAACTCCTGGAGATCGCGGATTCCCTTGGCCGGGAGCAGGGGCTTTCCGTGGACATGGGGGAGCTGACGGTGCTGCTGGTCCTGTACGGCCTGACCATCACGGCGGAGATTCCGCGGTCCCTGGAGGACGAAGAGAAGCTGAGCTTTCTGGACTGGGCCATCCAGGAGACCGGGCTGCCGACGGAGTTCACGGCGGAGCGGGTGATGGGATCTGTGCGGAGCCAGCCCTTCCGGTACGCCATGTATGACTTGCGGCGGCAGTTCTTTTACTGGGTCCAGGTCCTGGCGGAGCGCTGTGACAGGGACGGCGACGGGGAGCGGTTCCGGGAACTGTTCTGCACGATCCTGGAAGATGCAGAGGAGCAGTGGGTGGAGAACCATCCCGGCGGAGCGCTGCGGCAGGGAGCGGAGGCGTTCTGCCGGGACGCGCTGGAGAAGTTTGCCCGGCAGCTGCTCCGGCGGTGCTGCGCGCCCTTTTGAGAAAGGAAGGAAGCCCTCCGGCCTGGCCGGAGGGCTTCCTTTTCGATGGTTTTCTCAGCAGAGTTTGGCGCCGGCGGGGATGGCGTCGTCCACCATGATGAGGTGGAGCTTCTCCTCGCCCTTCTCGGTGTGGACGGCGGAGAGCAGCATGCCGCAGCTCTCCTGGCCCATCATCTTGCGGGGGGGCAGGTTGACGATGGCGACCAAGGTCTTGCCGATGAGCTCTTCCGGCTCATAGAACTTGTGGATGCCGGAGAGGATCTGGCGGTCCGTGCCGCTGCCGTCGTCCAGGGTGAAGCGGAGGAGCTTCTCACTCTTCTTCACGGCCTGGCAGTCCTTGACCTTCACGGCCCGGAAGTCGGACTTGCAGAAGGTGTCAAAGTCCACCTTCTCCTCGGTGAAGGGCTCGATCTCCAGGGGCGGCAGGGCGGCCTTGCGGGCGGCCTCCTCGGCGGCTTCCAGCTCGGCGATGGCCTTCTCGACGTCCACCCGGGGGAAGAGGTTCTCGCCCTTGGTAACGGCCCCGCCCTCGGGCAGGACGCCCCAGCGGCCGGCACTGTCCCAATCCCGGCAGCTCCGGGGAGCGCCGATCTGCTCAAAGAGCTTGCCGCAGCTCTCCGGCATGAAGGGGGAGAGGAGGATGCCGCAGATGCGGGTGGCCTCCAGGAGGTTATAGAGAACGTGGGCGAGACGGTCGCCGTTCTGCTCCATGCTCTTGGCGAGAGACCAGGGGGCGGTCTCGTCGATATACTTGTTGGCCCGCTGGATCACCCGGAAGGTGTCGGCCAGCGCGGTGTGGGGCGCGAAGCCCTCCATGTCCCGCTCGTACTTGTCCCGAAGGTCGAGAGCCGCGCAGATGAGCTCCACATCGTACTTCACGGGGTCGCCCTCGGGGAAGTTGAAGCTGAGCTCCACGCCGCTGCCGACCTCCCGGGCCTGCTGGTAGATATAGCTCAGCTGCTGCTCGTCGTCCGTTGCGCCGCTGCCGTGGGGCAGCCTGCCGCCAAAGTACTTATTCACCATGGCGGTGGTGCGGCTGACCAGGTTGCCGAGATCGTTGGCAAGGTCGGTGTTGATGGTCTGGATCAGGAGCTCGTTGCTGAAGCTGCCGTCGGAGCCGAAGGGGAAGGTCCGCAGGAGGAAGAAGCGCAGGGCGTCCACCCCGAACTGCTGGGCGAGAAGGTAGGGGTCCACCACGTTGCCCTTGGACTTACTCATCTTGCCGCCGTCCAGCAGCAGCCAGCCGTGGCCGAAGACGTGCTTGGGCAGGGGCATCTCCATGCTCATCAGCATGGCGGGCCAGATGATGGAGTGGAAGCGGACGATCTCCTTGCCCACGATGTGGACATCGGCGGGCCAGTACTTCTCATAGTCGTCGTACTTCCCGTTCAGGAAGCCGAGAGCCGTGGTGTAGTTGAAGAGGGCGTCCACCCAGACGTAGACCACGTGGCCGGGATCGAAGTCCACCGGGATGCCCCAGGTGAAGCTGGTGCGGGAGACGCAGAGGTCCTCCAGGCCGGGCTTGATGAAGTTGTTCACCATCTCGTTGACCCGGGAGCGGGGCTGCAGGAAGTCGGTATTCTCCAGCAGGTCCTGGATGCGGTCGGCGTACTTGCTGAGACGGAAGAAGTAGGCCTCCTCCTCGGCGTCCTGGACCTCCCGGCCGCAGTCGGGACACTTGCCGTCCACCAGCTGGCTCTCGGTCCAGAAGCTCTCGCAGGGCTTGCAGTACTTGCCCTTGTAGGTACCCTTGTAGATGTCGCCCTTGTCGTGCATCTTCTTGAAGATCTTCTGGATGGCCTCCACATGGTAATCATCCGTGGTGCGGATGAAGCGGTCGTTGCTGATGTTCATCAGCTGCCAGAGGTCCCGCACGCCGCCGGGGCCTTCCACGATCTTATCGACAAACTCCTTGGGGGTGACGCCGGCGGCCGCCGCCTTGTCCTCGATCTTCTGGCCGTGCTCGTCGGTGCCGGTGAGGAACATCACGTCCTCGCCCTTGAGCCGGTGATAGCGGGCGATGGCGTCCGTGGCCACAGTGCAGTAGGTGTGGCCGATGTGCAGCTTGTCGGAGGGATAGTAAATGGGGGTGGTGATATAAAACTTCTTCTGTTCCATGGTGACCTCTTTCCCTGCCCGCTCCGAATGGAAGAGGGGCATATAGTATCTTTTCAATATAGCACGGGTAAAGGCAACTTGCAAGAGGCGGGGGAGAATTGGGGGGAAGGGGGAATTGAGAATGGAGAATTGGTTTGCGGGTTTTGCGGAAAGGCATCCTGTTTTCCGGGGTTGATGGAGGCTGCAATCGAATCGGTAGGGGCGGGGCTCTGTCCCCGCCCGCTGTCTTGGGGTCGATGGAGGCCGCAATAGGATCTGTAGGGGCCGACCTGTGTGTCGGCCCGTGGGCGTG
>SFLD01000052.1 GCA_004553545.1 Clostridiales bacterium
GCAAACGCAACGATAATTGGAATCCACGCATTCTTGAGCCAGAGCTCTTTGCGGGCCAAGCGTTTTTCGGTGATATGATCTTGAAGTTCTCTTTTCCCGAAATCTGTCAGTTCATATATGCCGAGATAGGTATCGTGGGAGTATCCGTTTTTAGTTTCCACGGACTCGACGTGTTCCCGCAGACAGCAGCTATTCTTTATTGGAATTGAGACAGTAGAATTTGCAAAGCGATGGTATTCCGGCGTTGAGAGCTGTTTCAGTCGGTATTCAATAGCGGATGTGTTCGGAAATTTTTTCTTAATGGATGCAATGTCGGCTTTCCCTCGTTTTTCAATGTACTGCAGAATCTTGATATCAATTTCCGTTAAATCACGCATTTTTTCACCTTCCTTCACCTAAATTCTACCACGGCGACGGAGGGAGAACAACCCTAACAACCACGAAAGGAGAATATCCGTGACAATCGCAGAAATCAGGCAATCGGACAAGCCGATGTTGCTGCCCTCTGATGTCGCCGAAGTGCTCCAGATGGACGCACAGGCTGTCCGGGACACGGCGGCGAATGCGCCGGAGAAGTTTGGCTTCCCGGTCATCCGCATCGGCAGGCGCACGAAGATCCCTCGCATCCCGTTTTTGAGATTCCTGGGCTATGAGGTGGAGACATGATGGACGCTTACACGCTGGCGCTGGTCATCATCGGGGCCGGGACGGCAACTGGCTGGGTGTTCCGGCTCATTGACAGGATCGAGGGGCGGCGCTGATGGACAGATTGGCGGTGTAGAGTATGGAAACCTATCTTGAATTTCTCCGCTCGAAGATCGTGCTGGCGAAGGAGAGCGGATTTGAGCTGGACCCTGGGGAGGTCAATCCTGGGCTGAAACCCCACCAGCGGGACGCTGTGGTCTGGGCCCTGCGGGGCGGACGCCGGGCGCTCTTTGAATCCTTCGGCCTGGGGAAGACCGTGCAGGAGATCGAGTTCTGCCATCAGGCCGTGCGGCACGATGGCGGGAGGGCGCTGATCGTGCTCCCCCTGGGGGTGCGCCAGGAGTTCGCCCGGGACGCCCAGAAGATCCTTGGCTATCCCGCCCCGGTCTACATCACCTCCATGGAGGACCTGGCCGGGACAGATGCCGAGATCGTGATGACCAACTATGAGCGGGTGCGGGACGGGGACATCGACCCGACCTGCTTCACGGCCGTGGCCCTGGACGAGGCGTCCGTGCTGCGGAGCTTCGGAAGCAAGACCTACCAGACGTTCCTCCCCAAGTTCCGGGGCGTGAAGTATAAGCTGGTCTCCACGGCCACGCCGTCCCCCAACCGCTACAAGGAGCTCATTCACTACGCCGGATACCTGGAGATCATGGACACCGGCCAGGCGCTGACCCGTTTTTTCCAGCGGGACAGCACCAAGGCCAACAACCTGACCCTCTATCCTCACAAGGAAGATGAGTTCTGGCTGTGGGTCTCTTCCTGGGCACTCTTCATCGGGCGGCCCTCCGACCTTGGCTATGACGATACCGGTTATAATCTTCCGCCGCTGGAGGTCCGGACCCACGTTGTCCGGGATGACTACGGCAAGGAAATGGACCGGGACGGGCAGTACAAGCTCACCAATGACGCTGCGGTCTCCCTGGCGGAGGCCAGCCGAGAGAAGCGGGAGAGCATTGAGGCCAGGGTGGCCGTGGCCCGTGAGATCGTGGAGAGCGACCCGGAGGCCCATTTCCTCCTCTGGCATGACCTGGAGGCGGAGCGCCACGCCCTGCTCCGGGCACTGCCGGGGGCCGTGGATATCTACGGCAGCATGGACTACGCAGAGCGGGAGCGGCGGGTCATCGATTTCTCAGAGGGCCGCTGTCGGCTCTTCGCCACGAAGAAAAGCCTCTCCGGCTCCGGCTGCAACTTCCAGCGGCACTGCCACCGGGCCATCTTCGTCGGCATCGACTACGAGTTCAACGATTTCATTCAGGCCATCCACCGGATATACCGCTTTCTGCAGTCTGAGCCGGTGGTCATCGACATCATCTACATGGAGGCGGAGGACCCCATCTACCGGGTGCTGCTGGAAAAGTGGAAGCAGCACAACGCCATGCAGGAGCGGATGCGGGAGATCGTCCAGAAATACGGGCTCAGCGGTGCGGCGCAGACCGAGCGCATGAGCCGGAGCATTGGAGTTGAGAGAGTGGAAGTGAAGGGAAAGAGCTTTACGGCGGTCAATAACGACTGCGTGGAAGAGGTCGGCCACATGGCGGAGAACAGCGTGGACCTCATCGTGACCTCCATCCCATTCTCCAACCATTACGAGTACACCCCCAGCTACAACGACTTCGGGCACAACGAGGACACCAGGCGCTTCTTCGAGCAGATGGACTACCTCAGCCCGAACCTGCTGCGGGTGCTGAAGCCGGGACGGGTGTTCTGCTGCCACGTGAAGGACCGGGTGCTCTTCGGCAACGCCACGGGGATGGGGATGCCAACTATGGAGCCCTTCCACGCCATGTGCATCCGGCATTACATGGCCCACGGCTTTGCCTACTTCGGCATGATAACTGTGGTCACGGACGTGGTGCGGGAGAACAACCAGACCTATCGCCTGGGCTGGACGGAGCAGTGCAAGGACGGTTCCAAGATGGGCGTCGGCTGCCCGGAGTACATCCTGCTTTTCCGTAAGCTGCCCACGGACCGGTCCAAGGCCTACGCCGACGAGCCGGTGGCGAAGTCCAAGGAGGACTACACCAGGGCACAGTGGCAGATCGACGCCCACGGCTTCTGGCGCTCTTCCGGAGACCGACTCCTTACCAAGGAGGAGATCATGGCCATGGACACCGGGAAGATCCAGGCGGCCTACCGGCGCTTCAGCCAGGGGACGGTGTACGACTACGCCGAGCACGTCCGGCTGGCGAAGGAGCTGGACGAGGACGGAAAACTCCCCGCCACCTTCATGGTGGTGGCGCCCGGAAGCTGGACAGATGAGGTCTGGGACGATATCAACCGGATGAAAACGCTCAACACCACCCAGAGCCAGCGCCGCCAGCAGATGCACGTCTGCCCCCTGCAGCTGGACATCGTGGACAGGCTCATCAATCGGTACAGCAACCCCGGAGACCTGGTGCTGGACCCATTCGGGGGGCTGGGAACCGTCGCCTTGGAGGCCATGAAGGCCGGGCGGCGGGGGTACACCATCGAGCTGAACGACGGCTATTTCCGGGATGCCGTGGGGTATCTGAAGGAGTACGAGGAAGAGGACAGGAATATTTCCCTGTTTGATCTGATTGAATGAAGGAGGAAAAAGCGAAATGGAGCAGTTTGACAAGAAGAGCATTTTGGAGATGTCCATGGGCGCCATCCTGGAGCGGGTGGACTACGAGATGGGCCGGGTGCTGGAAAACGTCTTGGACCCCAACACCAAGGCCACGGCCAAGCGGAAGATTACCGTGGGGCTGGAGCTGGTGCCCAGCGCCGACCGGAAGACCATCACGGTCCTTACCACGGCGAAGGCGGCCCTGGTCCCCACGGACCCTGTGACTACCAGCCTCTTTATCACCTCCGCTCCCAACACCGGCGAGATGGTGGTGGCGGAGATGGTCCCCCAGGTGCCCGGCCAGATTTTCATGGACGGGGACGAGCAGGGACAGCCAAAGATCCTCAAATTTGCCCGGCAGGCGTAAGCCGGAACGTTGAAAGGAGTTTTACCTATGCTGAAAGAATTTGCCCAGTATCTTGTGTCCCTCAAGGAAAACAAGACCTATGACATCCACGGCGACACCTACTCGGACCGGGACCTGGTTCGCATCGAGCCTCACATCGACCGGCCCACCAGCATCTCCGTCTCTGGCCTGGACAGCATCGTGAAGCTGGTCCGCAATGAAATGGACATGCTTACCAACCTGCCGGTCTTCATCCGTGTGGACGGCGCCAACCGGGTCGTTGTGTTCACGACCTACGATGACGTGATGCGCAGAGACAGCCTCTATATTGCGGAGTGCGATGTCCCCGGCTTCCGTGACGGCTTCCGGGAGTATGAGCAGGCTATCATCGAGCTCCGGAGCAAGTTCGCCCCCGGCCCCGGCGTGGACTACATGCTGGACCTGCTCTCCCGCATCAGCAAGGAGAATGGCGTGACCACCATCGACAACGGCGTTTCTCAGACGGTGGAGGCCCGGCAGGGCGTCACCATTGACCCGGCCCAGCACATCACCCGGCGGAGCTATGAGAGCGTGGGGAAGCGGAACGTCAACGCCTTCCAGTTCGACCACCCGGAGCTGCACCCCTACTACCGGGAGGCGGCGGAGGCGCTGATCGCCGATGCGGACCTCTCTCTGCAGCAGCCCATGGGGCAGCGCTATGAGCGGACGATGCAGGGGAACCGCACCATCCAGAACGCCCAGGCGTCCGCCCACCTGCGCCAGGCCATGGACGAGACCGGGCTTTCCCGGGACGCCATCATCGACGCCGCCCAGCGCATCGTCCACGACCAGGGCCAGGAGAACACGGCGGCCGCCAAGCGGGTGGAGCTGATCCTGGACGGGATGCTTTCCCACGGCTGGCGGAGCATGGACGGAGAGAGCGTGGGTCCCAACCAGGCGTACCTCACGGCGAGGGACGCCATCTCCGGCGCTGAGACCGACCAGGCCAGGGAGCCCCTGCCCATCTGGGATATGGAGGAGCCTGCGGACCGAGGACGGAGCGCCGAGGAGCTGCGGCAGGATATCGGGCTGGTCCGCCGGGCGGCGGCAGCCCTGGGGCAAAACGGCAGCCGGGCCCTGACGGCGGCCTATGACGAGGCCACGGCCCGGAGCTATGCGCCCCAGGACGTGGCGGAGAGTTTCTTCCAGGTCTACAACGCCGCCCTGAACGGGGAGGCACTGGGAGCGGAGGCGGCGCAAAAGGCGGCGGCTCTGCCGGAGCATGTCCGGCTGGCGGCGGAGAGCGCCGGGAGGAAGGACGCCCAGCGGGCGGCGGAGGTCAAGGCCTTCGGCGAGAACGCCGGTCTCACCCGAGACGCCGCCTGGCGGCAGGCCCACCTTTCCAGCCGTACCAGCGCCGCTCTGGACGCCATGGGCAAGGCCCTGGGGGTGGAGGTCCGGTTCGCCGAGACGGTGGCGGACGGCAGGGCCAACGCCCAGTATGGGGATGGGGTCATCACCCTTGCCCTGGACGCCCAGGACCCGGTACTTACCTCCATGACCCACGAGGCGGTCCACCGCATCCGGGATGCCTCTCCGGAGGCCTACGGCACCCTGGCGGAGTTCGTGCAGCGGGCCATGACGGAGGAAAGCCTGGACTTCAACCTGGGGACCCGGGCGGAACTCTACCGGACCACGGACGTGGACGCACTGACGGAGGAGATGGTGGCGGACGCCTTTGGCCGGATGATGGAGAGCGACACGCTGGTGGAGCGGATGGCGCAGGAGCACCGGAGCCTTGCCCAGCGCATCGCCGACGTCTTCCGGGATATCGTGGCGGCGGTGAAACGGGCGCTGGGGCACCAGAATGTGCGGCTCACCGAGGCACAGAAGGCGGCCTTCCGGGACCTGGAGGGCCGGAGCTCCGCCATGCAGGCCCTCTTCACGGATGCGCTGGAGCAGGTGGCGGAAAACGGAAACGCCGCCCGTGAGGGCGGCGAGATGAAGTTTTCCATCAAGCGAACTTCCCAGATGACGTTGGCCCAGCAGCTCAAGGCGTTCTATGACGGAAAGATGGCATCCAGCGATGCGTTTTATTTCGGGGAGACCCCGGACACGCTGAACATCGCCGGGCTTGACGCACTCCCTCTGGCGTTTACGGTTTCGGACTTCCGCAAATCCTCGAAGGTGAAACACAATGTGCCACGCAGAGTGTGGAAAAATCTGCACGGCAGCCTGGAGACCGCACTGTTTGCCTTCCGCCAGGGAGACCGCATTGGCATCCTGACCGGCGATATTGACGGCGACGGAAAGCCCCTTCTGGTAGGCATTGAGCGGAACGTCAGCATGGACCGTGCCCCTGTGAACGCTATCCGCAGTGTGTACGGCCTGAACAACCCCGGCCCGTGGCTGCAAAATCAAATCAAAGCCGGAAAAGAGTTTGTTCTTCTGGACAAAGAAAAAGCGAATGCTTTTCTCCAGACCTACGGCGCATATTCGGCCTCGGTGGGAGATGGCATTCGCTCTACGGGTGAGAGTGTACCTCAGAACGGAGCGGAAGTCAATAGCCTTGATGCCATGCGGAAAAGAAAAAAGCCTACCGGTGATGGAAAGTTTTCACGCAGCGACCGTGATATTCTGGACGAGTATGTGCGGGAGTACGGCGCCATCCCTCAGGGGGAGACGCCTGCCCGGACCATTACCATGCCCCGGAAGACCGGGGACGGACGGAAGCTCTCCCAGACGGTGCGGACCATTCTGGAGGCCAAGGCCACGCCGGATGAGATGGTGCCCAGCATTGAGAAACTGGCGGCGAAGGGGACCTTCAGCTATGACGCCTACTCGGATGAGAAAGCCATCTCCGACGCCGCCGGGAAGATCACGAAGGTGGGCTGGGGGCAGGCGCTGACGGACTGGACGGAGAGCATGCGGAAGGGCGAGGTCTCCAAGGCCAACACGGCCATGGGCTGGGCCCTCTACAACAACGCCGCCAATTCCGGCGACGTCAAAACGGCTCTCAGCATCCTGGAGAACATGGTGGCCCACCAGCGGAGCGCCGCCCAGGCGCTTCAGGCCACCCGCATCCTGAAGCAGCTCTCCCCGGAGACGCAGCTTTACGGGGTACAGCGGAGCGTTGAGAACCTGCAGGAGGAGATCAACCAGCGGTTCGGGGACGGCAAGGGGCCGGAGCTGAAGATCGACCAGGAGCTGGCGGAGCGCTTCCTCCGGGCCAAGGACCAGGAGGCACGGGACGCCGCCCTGCGGGACATCTACCGGGACATCGGGCGGCAGATGCCCTCCCGCTTCCGGGACAAGTGGAACGCCTGGCGGTATCTCGCCATGCTGGGGAATCCCCGGACCCACGTGCGGAACGTGGTGGGCAACGCCGGTTTCGCCCCGGTGGTGGCCGTGAAGGATCTGACGGCCACCGCCATTGAGGAGGCGGTCTACCGGGTCTCCGGCGGGAAGCTGGAGCGGAGCAAGGCGATGGTGGGAGCCTCCAAGGGGGATCGGGCGCTGCTGAGCGCAGCCTGGGGCGACTATGCCAAGGTGCAGGAGACGGCCCTGGGCGGCGGGAAGTACAGCGACTTCGCCAACGCCAACAAGTATGTGGAGGAGGGGAGGACCATCTTCCGGCTGAAGCCGCTGGAAGCGGCCCGGAAGGGCAACGGAGCGGCGCTGGACGCCGAGGACGTCTGGTTCTCCAAGCCCCACTACGCCTATGCCATGGCGCAGTACTGCAAGGCCAGGGGCATCACGGCGGAGCAGATCCGCCAGGGAAAGGGTGTGAAGGAGGCCAGGGCCTATGCCGTTCGGGAGGCCCAGAAAGCCACCTACCGGGACACCAACGCTTTCTCCCAGGCGTTCAGCGAGCTGGGGCGGTCCATCCGTCCTGGGAACAACAAGGTCCGCAAGGGCGTCTCCCTGGCCATGGAGGGCATCCTGCCCTTCCGGAAGACCCCGGCCAACATCCTGGCCCGGGGCGTGGAGTACAGCCCCATTGGCCTCATGGTCGGCATCAAGCAGGCGGCTTTCGACGTGAAGAGCGGGAAGAAGACCGGGGCGGAGGCCATCGACAGCATTTCCGCCGGGCTCACCGGAACGGGTCTTGTTGCCATGGGCCTCTACCTCGCCTCCCAGGGGCTCGTCCGGGGCCACGGCGGCGACGATGACAAGGAACGGAAGATGGAGGAGATGATGGGCCACCAGGCCTATGCCCTGGAGCTGCCGGACGGGAAGAGCGTCACCCTGGACTGGCTGGCGCCGGAGTGCCTGCCCTTCTTCGTGGGCGTGAACCTCTGGGAGCAGACCGCCGGGGAGGCGGAGGACATGACCCTCTCCACCCTCCTGAACTCCGTGAAGATGGTCTCGGAGCCCATGCTGGAGATGAGCTGCCTGCAAAGCCTGAACGATGTCTTTGACGCTGTGGGCTATGCCTCCAGCGGCGGGCTGGACGGCCTGCCGGCGGCGCTTGCCAGCGCAGCCACCAGCTACCTGACCCAGGCACTCCCCACGCTGCTGGGACAGGCGGAGCGGACGGCAGAGGACCGGCGCTACACCACCTATACGGAGCGGAACGCATTCCTCACCTCTGACATGCAGTATACCCTTGGCCGGGCCAGCGCCCGCATCCCTGGGGTGGACTATCAGCAGATCCCCTATATCGACGCCTGGGGGAGACCGGAGATGAGCGGGAACGCCGGGGAGCGGGCCTTCAACAACTTCCTGAACCCGGCGTACACCAGCGAGATCGAGACCAGCGCCATGGAGGAGGAACTGCTGCGGCTCTACCGGAGCACCGGCGAGGGCGGCGTGCTGCCCAGCCGGGCGGCAAAGTACTTCACCGTTTCCGGGGAGCGCAAGGACCTGACGGCGGAGGAGTATGTGCAGTACGCCACCCTGAAGGGACAGGCATCCTATCAGCTCATCCGCAGTCTGACGGAGAGCGAGGCATACCGGGCCATGAGCGAGGAGGAGAAGGTCCAGGCGGTGAAGAACGCCTATGACCTTGCGAACCAGACCGCCAAGGCGGAGATCAGCGACTTCGGCGCCGATTCCTGGGTGCGGAAGGCGGTGGAGGCACAGGAGAAGTACAGCATCCCAAGGGAGACCTACATCACCCTGAAGACCCAGGTCTCCGGTCTGGAATCCCTGAAGGACCGGGAAGGGGAGACCATCGACAACAGCAGGAGCCTTCTCATCATGGAGGCGGTCTACAACACCCCTGGCCTCTCGGACAAGCAGCGGCAGGCGATGTTTGAGTATCTGGGCGTTGGGAAGAAGGTCCGGAACCTGAACAAGGCCGCCGTGCGGGAGAAGCTGAGGGAGATGCGGAAGGGATAAAGGAACAGGACCGGCTCTGCGGAGCCGGTCCTTTCTTCATTCCCAACCGTTTCAAATTTTCTCCCGTTTCGGGGGCGCAAAAGAGGCGGGGCTTTGCTATGCTCAAAGGGAAAGGGGGGAAACCCATGGAATGGAATATCATCGTCGGGCTGGTCTGCACGGTGCTGGGCGCAGTCATCAGCTACGCCACCTTTTCCCGCGGAAAGGGGAAGGATGACCGGAGCGATGGCCAGCAGATCGGCACCGTTTTGACGGAGCTGGGGTACATCAAGTCCAACACGGACGAGATCAAAGCGGAGCAGCGGGAACAGCGGAAAGTCAATACCACGGTGGAGGGCCGTCTGGCCGCCGTAGAGAGCTCCGCAAAGTCCGCTCACCATCGGATCGACAGATTGGAGGGCGTGGCGCATGAAGAAGCGTGATAAATACCTGCTGGCCGCCATCGTCAACCTGTTCTGGTACTGCGTGGCGGTGCTGGTCCTGTCCGCAATGGAGCGGACGGTGCCGGACGCCCTGACCGTGGCGTGGTTTTCCGCCTGGACGGTGGAGCTGGGGCTGCTGGCGGGGCTTAAAATCAAGGATAAGGAGTAAAGAGGGAGGAAAACACTATGAATACCATTGACATTACCCCTATCGTTCAGGCGGTCGTTGCCCTGCTGGCGGCAGTCATTTCCGCATTTCTGGTCCCCTGGATCAAGCGGAAGGCCAGCGCCGCTCAGCTGGAGCAGATGGAGGCCTGGACACGGATCGCCGTGGCTGCGGCGGAGCAGCTTTACACCAGCCTGGACGGGGAGAAAAAGAAGGTCTATGTGCTGGACTTCCTGGCGGGCAAGGGCTACCATGTCAGCAGCGCCGAGGTTGAAAACGCCATCGAGGCGGCGGTGCTGGAGCTGCACGACCAGCTCTACGGCACGGAGAAGCAGAGATGAGAAAAGAAGTATTTGTGCCGCTGGAAAAGATCGAGCGTATCCAGGTCTACGTCAACACCCGGCGAAAGACGCTGGCCCAGATTATGCGGGAGACCGGGGCGGATTACGGCATCAACGGGACCCTGTACAATCTGCGTACTCTGGCCGTCAACTGCCACCTGAAGGCGGACGGCAAGGTCCTGGCGAATCCCGCCTACACCGTGGCGGGCTACGCCTGGGACGATGGGCCGGACATCCGCATGGATATGCTGCCGAACAGTGCCCGGAACTACATCGCCTGCACGCCCCTGATCGTCAGCGGCAGGGCCCTGGCCAAGCTCACCTATGACCCCGGCCAGGGCGGCAAGCGGGGCAGGAGCGCTATGGGCATCAAGGGCGGCAGCCTGGCTCTGTATTGCTCTCGGGATGGATCCGGCGATGTTCGGACGCCGGAGGCCCTGCGGAACGACCTCGCCCGGGAAGGCTGGGAGAGCGCCATCATGCTGGACGGCGGGGCCAGCAGCCAGTGCGATTTCCAGGGGAGCCGCATTGCCAGCTCCCGGCGGGTGCAGCACTATATCCTGGTGTGCCTCAAACGGGGCGGCTGTCCCTATCCGGAACCCACGGCGCTGGTGCGGCAGGGGAGTTCTGGTAGCGGGGCCCGGTGGGTCCAGTGGCAGCTCCAGCGCCACGGCGGTGATCTCGCGGTGGACGGGGCCTTCGGGGCGGAGAGCGACCGGACGCTGCGGGCCTTCCAGCAGGCCTTCGGGCTGACGGCGGACGGTGTCTGCGGCCCCGTTACCCGGGCACGGCTGCGGGCGGACCGGGAGGAAAAGACGCTGCGCTCCGTTCTTTTCGCCGCCGCCAGCCAGATCGGCGTCACAGAGCGCCCCTCCGGCAGCAACAAGGTCAAGTACAACACCGCCTACTATGGCCGGGAGGTCAGCGGCAGCGCCTATCCCTGGTGCGTGACCTTCGTCTGGTGGGTCTTCCGGCAGGCGGGATTTTCCCTCTATAAGACGGCCTCCTGCACGGCCCTGGTGGAGCGCTACCGGGAGGCTTCCCCCGGCCAGATCATCCAGCAGGGCTATCGACCCGGGGACCTCGTGTTCTTCGATTTCTCTGGCCACCGGGCCAAGACGGAGCACGTGGGCATCGTGGAGAGCGTGGCGGCGGATGGGACCCTCACCACCATCGAGGGCAACACCGGCACGGGCAACGACGCCAACGGCGGTGCTGTGATGCGCCGGACCAGGCGGCCCGGGCTCGTCACCTGCGGCATCCGGCCGGGGTATTCGGGGGAATGAGAGAAAGAGGCCGTGCCCAAATTGGGCACGGCAACATGGAATGTGACTATCGAAATGCCATCCCTGTGACAATGTTACAGGGATGGCATTTTGCGTTGAGAGACTTATTTAGATTTCGGCGTATTTCGAGGAAAGCTCTGGTCATATCGCAATGCGCAATGGGGTAGCATGCAGTAAACGGAAAGAGAATTTTCAAAGCACGAATATCAATGTCAGAGAATGATTATAATTGTAGTACCAATTCCAATGTGAATTTCTCTTCTTACAGAAACGGTTTAAATTCTAACGTTGCTATTCAATCCAAAATGAAAAAGAAAATACAACGATTAAAATTTATGCTTGATTTTTGAATCGTTGTGCGATAAGATATATAAACGCTGGCAACAATTTTAATAGTTTGAATTTTGGTGGTGTTTGTATGGCATATCAGCTGCTCGGAAAACTGTATTATGAAGATCATAGCGTTTATGCCCAGACGTATCAAGCACGTCTTAATTCGGAGGATACCGTTAAACTTGATTTTGAAATTGGTGAAAAGTCGGCATTTTTCATTCAAAACACCGAGGTCATGAAGCTGGCCTACGATATTATGAAATTGGATAAAGCCGTAATGAAATTGAGCGTTGCACTACCGGGTGTTGCAAAACACCAGTACTCCAAAAAATGCCTTATAGATGAAATTGTATTAACCAATAAGATTGAGGGTGTTCACAGCAGTAGAAAAGAAATTGACGCAGCTTTAGACATTTTAGAGAAGCAGTCGAAAGAGAAAGGAAAGGGACAAAGGTTTGTTGGCCTGGTAAATAAGTATCTAAAACTGCTAACCGAGGATGATATTTCTCTG